>SFUD01000055.1 GCA_004561775.1 bacterium
GTAAGCAAAAAAAATTTATACTTTTGCCAAAAATAGAGCAAGGGAATCGCTTGTTATAAAAAAATGATTATCTTTGGCTTTGTAAACAGAATTACCAATATTTAAAACAAATATTAATAAAATTATGAAAAAAGCTTATAATTTCAACGCAGGTCCCTGCGTGTTACCTAAAGAGGTTATAGAGTCCACAATAGAAGCTATCCGCAATTTTGACAACACAGGCATCGGCCTTTTGGAAATCTCTCACCGCACACCGGGTTGGGAGAGGATTATGGCAGAGACAGAGCAGCTCTGGAGAGACCTTCTGGATATTCCACAGGAGTATGCGGTAATCTTCCTTGGCGGCGGCGCATCTACACAGTTTTTTGAGGTGCCTGCAAACTTCCTCAACAAAAAGGCAGCATATCTGCAGACCGGAGTATGGGCAAAGAAGGCTATAAAAGAGGCCAAGTTCTATGGAGAGGTTGAAGTTGTTGCCTCATCAGAGGATAAGACCTATTCATACATTCCAAAGAATTACACCATCCCTACAGATGCGGACTATTTCCACATTACAACCAACAACACCATCTATGGTACAGAGATAAGAGAGGATATAGATTCTCCTGTTACTCTTATTGCAGATATGTCTTCAGACATTATGAGCCGCAAGGTGGATGTAAGAAAGTATGGTATGATTTATGGCGGTGCCCAGAAGAATGTAGGTCCTGCCGGCGTAACTTTTGTCATTGTCCGCAAGGATCTTCTGGGCAAGGTTAACCGCCCTCTCCAGACAATGGTAGACTACCGCACACATATTGGCGCAGAGCCTAAGAACAACTCTATGTTCAATACCCCTCCTGTAAGCGCTATCTTTGTAATGCACGAGACACTTAAATGGCTCAAGAACCTTGGCGGTGTAGAGGTAATGAACAAAATCAACACACAGAAATCCAAATTGCTCTACGACGAGATTGACCGCAACTCCCTCTTTGTAGGTACAGCCGCTAAAGAGGACCGTTCAATAATGAACCACTGTTGGGTTATGGCTCCGGGCAAAGAGCATCTCCAGGATGAGTTTATGGCATTTGCAAAGGAGCGCGGAATGGTGGGCATAAAGGGTCACCGCTCTGTAGGAGGCTTCAGAGCATCTCTCTATAACGCCTGCCCTGTAGAGGCTGTAGAGGCTCTTGTTGCTTGTATGCAGGATTTTGAGAAGTTGCACAAATAAATCTTTGGAGATATGAAAGTATTGGTTGCTACAGAAAAACCTTTCTCTAAGGTTGCCGTTGATGGAATTCAGAAGATAGTTGAGGGCGCAGGATACACCTTTGCCAAACTGGAGAAATATGCTTCACCTGCAGAGCTGCTTGCAGCTGTTGCAGATGCAGATGCGCTCATTGTTCGATCAGACAAAGTTACAAAAGAGGTGGTAGATGCCGCAAAGAACCTTAAGATTGTTGTAAGGGCAGGTGCCGGCTACGACAACCTGGACCTTGCTGCCTGCTCGGAGCGCGGCATTGTTGCTATGAACACACCTGGCCAGAACTCAAATGCAGTTGCAGAGCTTGCGCTCTGTATGATGGTTTATATAAGCAGGAATCAGTTCACCCCTGGCACCGGTTCGGAGCTTAAGGGCAAGACTCTTGGCATTCAGGCATATGGCAACGTAGGCCGCCTTGTTGCAGCTTTGGCCAAGGGCTTCGGGATGAAGATTATGGCATTTGACCCGTTTGTGCCTGCAGAGAAGATGGTGGCAGAGGGTGTAGAGGTTGCTAAGGACCTTAATGAGCTCTACTCCAAATCCAACTTTGTCTCACTCCATATTCCTGCAACAGAGCAGACAAAGGGCTCTATTGGCGCAGCGCTCCTGAAAGAGATGCCAAAGGGCGGATGCCTTGTGAACACAGCTCGCAAAGAGGTTATAAATGAGGCAGAGCTTATGCAGGTGCTCGGAGAGAGAGAGGACCTCAAGTATATTACCGACGTTGCTCCTGCAAACTACGCAGAACTTAAGGAGAAGTTTGGCAACAGAGTCTTTGCAACACCTAAGAAGATGGGTGCGGAGACCGCAGAGGCAAACATTAATGCAGGCCTTGCCGCTGCCAACCAGATTGTGGACTTCTTCACTACCGGCAACAAGAGATTTCAAGTTAACAAATAGAAACAACCCCCAACCACACAGAGCACTATGGTAAAGGTAAAACCATTTGCAGCAATCCGCCCTCCTAAAGAGATAGTAAAGGAGGTTGCATCACGCCCCTACGATGTTCTTAACTCCAAGGAGGCAAAAGCGGAGGCAGGAGAGAAATCACTTCTGCATATAATTAAACCTGAGATAGACTTTGACCCTATAGCAGATGAGCACTCACAGCCTGTATATGACAAGGCTGTAGAGAACTTCAAACTTTGGCAGCAGAGAGGCTGGCTTGTACAGGATGCCAAGGAGTGCTACTATGTATATGCACAGACAATGGAGGGCCGCACACAGTACGGACTTGTTGTCTGCGCCAACGTAGAGGACTACCTTACCGGCAAGATTAAAAAGCACGAGCTTACCAGAAAGGACAAGGAGGAGGACAGAATGAAGCACGTGCGCATTCAGAGCGCCAATCTGGAGCCTGTCTTCTTTGCTTATCCCGATAACGCAGGTCTTAATGCAATAGTGGAGAAGACCATTAAGGCCAAACCTGCAGAATACGACTTTGTTGCAGAGGATGGCTTTGGCCACCACTTCTGGGTTATTGACAATGATGAGGATATTGCAGAGATTACCCGCATCTTCTCCACAATTCCTGCCTTCTATGTGGCAGACGGTCATCACAGAACCGCAGCCGCCGCTCTTGTTGGTCAGGAGCGCGCCAAGGCAAACCCTAACCACAACGGCACAGAGGAGTACAACTTCTTTATGGCTGTTGTCTTCCCTGAGAGCCACCTTAAGATTATTGACTACAACAGAGTAGTGAAGGATCTTAATGGCCTTACACCGGAGCAGTTCCTGGAGAAGCTCTCTGCAGACTTCAAGGTAGAGGAGAAGGGAACGGAGATTTACAAGCCTTGCGGACTCCACAATTTCTCTATGTATATGGGAGGAAAATGGTACTCGCTTACAGCCAAAGAGGGCACCTACAACGATAGCGACCCTATCGGTGTCCTGGATGTGACGGTACTCTCCAACCTTGTCTTCGACAAACTGTTGGATATAAAAGACCTTAGAACCTCCAAGAGAATAGACTTTGTTGGAGGAATACGCGGTCTTGGAGAACTCAAGCGCAGGGTTGACTCAGGTGAGATGGTTGCAGCATTTGCCCTCTATCCTGTCTCTATGAAACAGCTCATAGACATTGCAGATACCGGCAACATTATGCCACCAAAGACCACTTGGTTTGAGCCTAAACTCAGAAGCGGAATAACTATTCACAAATTCTGATGCACAACAGCCCGCCCGGCGCGGCACCCTGCTCAATGCGGTACCCTGCTCAATGCAGCACCCTGCCCGGCGCGGCCAATACACACAAATAGGGGCAACCGGAGTCTCAAGACTCTTTGGTTGCCCCTCTTGAAGTAGTTGCCTGCTTAAAACAAATAGTTTACCTTAAGTTTAAAATTGAGCCCCGGCATAGGATAGCATCTTACCACCTCATATTGGGTGTTTGTAATATTATTCAGCTCCAGCGTTGCGCGGAGCAGATTGCCGGCTATGCCAAACTCCTTGCTCAGCGCAATATCGTGGGTGGTCCAGGAATCCAGCATATTGGATTGGATATTGGCGGAGGAGTCAAACTTCTCTCCCGTATAGATGAAACTATAGTGCAGTTGCCACTCTTTATAGTTTAGCGTAACTACCGCCGTTCCGCTATGAAGAGGTATATATGCTATAAGTCCCTTATACCACTCGCTCTGCGGGTCTGTATAATCCCTTGCATCCTGATATGTATAGGAGAGCCTAAGCGAGCAATCCACATTGCCCCATCGGGAGACAAGATTTCCCGAGGCCTCCAGGCCTTTAATCTTTACCTTGCCTATGTTCATCATAGACCACCTGAACTGGCTGCTGGTAGGCATTGCCACAATCTTGTCTGTAACCGTGTTGTAGTAGGCATCTGCCTGCAGGGAGAATGACTTGAACCACCCCTCTCCTCTTGTAATGCTCCAGAAGATTCCCACATCATACTGCGTTGTTCTTTCGGGAGCAAGATATTTATTGCCAATCTCTGTGTAGTAGAGGTCGTTGAAGGTAGGCATTCTATGCGCTCTCTTGTAGAATGCTCTGAAATTGAGATTATGCTCAATAAATGGTCTCCAGCTAAGCACCACGGAGGGAGAGATATTGTTTTTGTCTCCCGCATTGGTTCCTCTCCCCTCTGTTTTGTCTTTTACATAAGAATAAAGAAGCGAGCCCTGCAGGCTCAGTCCCCCAACCTTAAGTGAGGCAGCAAGCGCGGTAAGCAGAGTAAATCTTTGAGGATAGACAAAATCCTTAACATCTGCAAAGAGCTTATTCCACTGGAAATCGTTTGCAAGAGAGATATTCAGAGCGGGCGATATATTAAAGAGATGTGCCAGGGATGTATATAACTCGTGCTGCCTGTACTTGTTATTAACATACATAGCGGTAACATCTACGTTAGGGTCTGCAAGATAGTGCAGATAGTCATAAGCATACTTGCCGTTAATCTGAAAACTGTACCTCTTTCCAACAGACCTTCTAAGATAACCCTGCACAAAGAAGCTGTCGTCCCACTGCCTGTCCGCGTGCTTGAACTTACCGGGCTCCTCTCTCACAACAGCGCCTGGATAGCCCCTCTCCGAATCATAAAAATAGACTTTGGCGCGCCAATCGCCCTCCTTCACCTTCCCAAAGAGGCCCACCTCTGCGCGAAAGGTCCTTACATCTCCATTCTGCCTATAAGCAGTAGTGTCATAACCAAACCGGTTGGTATATGTAAACTTATATCTTCCCGATGTATAGAGAAACTCCGTGTTTACCGATAGCGATACATTATTCCCCAACTTATGCTCCCACAGGAACGACGGATTAACCATACCCATAGATCCGCCCTTCATGCCTACATTAAAGTTATGCCGCTTATCTCCCACAAACCTTGGCTCTCTAGAGGTAAAGTAGACCGCGCTGGATGAAGCAAAATCCTTGGCAGTCTGAAAGATTGCACTCTTTTGCCCATTATAGAGAGAGACCGTCTCCATATTCTCCAAAGAGAATCTGCCAAGATCCACCACACCATTCTGCGCATTACCAATCTCCAGACCATCGTAAAAGATGCCCACGTGATGACTCCCCATACTGCGCACATTAACAGTCTTTAATCCGCCCGCACCACCATAATCCTTAATCTGCGCGCCCGAAAAATAACGTATGGCATCCGCAACAGAGAAGAGACTCATCTTCTGCAACACCTCGCCCGTCATCCTCTGCACCGGCAAGACCTCCCTGTTGGCCCTCTGCGCCACAACCGTAATCTGCGACAGCTCCGTCCGTTCCAACGTATCTTGCTCCACCTGATTGGCCACAGGCTCCACCTGCCAGGCAACGGGATCTACCTGGCCGGCAACAGGCTCAATCTGGCCGGTAACGGGCTCCAACTGGTTGGCAACCGGCTCAACCTGGCCAGCAACGGGCTCAACGTGGCAGGCAACAGGCTCCAACTGGTCAGCAATGTGCTCCACCTGCATGGGACACATAAAAGAAAATTGAGAGAAAAAGCCCGCAACGAGGCATCCAAAATATGCTAACATAAAACAATCATCAAATAACCCCGGCACCCAATGTACCGGCTGTCCGTCACCCGCAGACTGTAAATCCCATAACAAAAACAAACACACCGGCAGGTCTTCTGACTTGTCTCTTTAAGGAGCCTTCCCAGCAATAGCCAGTGGCATAGAATTCCTTAAATTCAGTAATGAGACTCACAGCAGCGGGTACTGTCCGGGACTTACACCCGGTTCCCTTTTAATCCCTTCATCCAATCCGGACTACGAGAGCCAATGCAGTTGCAAATTTAATAAAAAAATACGACAATTCATACCACTCATCACACAAAAAAAGACAACTTCACACCACCACCTTCACCCCCCTCAGCACAGCGCACAAAAATGCCGATTTTGTGCTCGAAAAGCCCGAAAATGGGGGTTCCAAACCCCAAAAGCGCACAAAAACCCCGATTTCGTGCTCGAAATGCCCGAAAATGGGGGTCCCGAAGGGCAAAAAAGCACAAAAACCCCGATTTTGTGCTCGAAATGCCCGAAAATGAGGGTTCCTAAGGCCAAAAGCGCACAAAAATGCCGATTTTGTGCTTGAAAGGATAGGGATTGGCACCAGGAAGAGAGGAAATTAGCATCGGGAAGCGCAACCGTTGCCTTCCTGCAAATCACCGCGCACGCTCCCAAAATATAAATACCTTATAACCAGATAGTTAACTTTTGCTACCGTGCTCGGTGAGCACAAATTGA
>SFUD01000056.1 GCA_004561775.1 bacterium
GTGCACTCACATCCGGTTCTGTTCCCTATAGTATAGAGGTTGAATATGACGCAGATCTTATGCAGAAGTATAATCTCTCATATTCTGATCTTCAGTCTGCTGTAAGCTCTTTGGAGAATGTTACGGAGAAGAGGCTGGAGCAGAGCCTGGGAGAGATTCCGGTTAAAAGAGAGGGGAGCAGAATCATAAGAGTCTCAGATGTTGCAAAGGTCTCTTATAGGGAGAGAGAGCCATCGTCATACAGCAGGCTCAACGGGCTCAATACTGTAAGCCTTTATATCTATCTGGAGAAGGGAGCAAATGCCATTAAGGTGTGCAATGCTGTTAAGAGCAGGATGAATCTGCTTCAGGACTCTTTTCCGCAGCATTTTTCGGCAACTCTCAACCACGACACCTCCCTCCGCGTAAAGGATGAGATTCACAAAATTGTGCGCCGGGCATTGCTCTCAATACTTATTCTGCTGCTCTTTGTGTGGATTGTGAGCAGGAGCTTGGCCTATCTCTCCACAATCGCAATCTCCATTCTGGTTACCAATTTGATTGCCATACTTCTCTATAGTTTTTTTGGTGTGCAAATAAACGTCTATTCCCTTGCTGGAATAACGGTAGCTTTGGGTATTGTAATAGATGCGGCCATTGTGATGGCATCCCACTATGCGTACTATAAGGATAGGGGTGCGTTTATACCACTTTGTGCGGCACAGGCAACTACCATATGCGCGCTCTTTGCAATGTGGCTCTTGCCGCAGGAGTACCGAGAGATCTTCTCGGATTTTGGAGCTGTGGTCATAATCAATCTTGCCGTCTCGCTTTTGGTCTCATTCTTTCTTGTCCCAGCCCTCTCCGATGCGCTGATTGGCGGGAGAGAGAGGAGCAGACGCAGTCTTGCATCGGGAAGAAGGATAGCCTCATTCAATAGATGGTATGAGAGGTATGCAAGGTTTGCCAAGAGGCGCTGGTGGCTTGTGACACTGCTGTTTTTATTGCTTTTGGGCGCATCTGCGTATCTCTTTGCTGTAAATGCCAAATCTGGCTTCTATAAGGTGGAGCAACGGAAGGTTATTATGGTAAGGGCCTCTCTTCCCGATGGTTGTACCATCTCCCAACTGAATGAGGCAGTGCTCTCCTTGGAGAATTATCTCTCGCAGTTTGAGGAGATAGAGAGTTTTATTACAAATATCCGAAGTCATTCAAATGCCTTTGTCTCCATCTATTTTGACAAGAGTGTGGAAAAGAGCTCATTCCCGGAGGAGCTGAAGCGCCAAATAATTGAAAAGGTGCAGAATCTGGGCGGTGCAAGCTGGATGGTCTCCGGGGTGGACGACAATCCCTTCTCCAATGTGCTCTCTGTGGGTAAGGTCTATAACGACTGCATTATGATTTCCGGCTATAATTATGACAGGTTGTACAACTTCTGCAAAGCTGCAGCAGATACAATTTTGAAAGAGAGCAAGGTTCTCTCTGCCGGAGTCTATTCCGGAAGGTTGGCGTGGGGCAGGTCCTTCAGCAATTCCGAGTTTTATGTGGAGTATAGCAAGGAGGCGCTTGCGCGGCACAATATTTCGCCTGTTGATGCTTTTACTGCGTTGAATGAGAATATAAAGAGCAGAGAGGTGGCCAATCTCTTCTATAGGGGCGCCAAAACGCCCGTAGAGATTATCTCAAACAGGGCGGATGAGTTTGGGTTGTGGAATATCCGCAACGAGCATATCAAGATAGGGGAGAGTTTCATTCCCTTCTCTGATATAGGCAGTGTAACCCTTGCCGAGGGGGCTAATGATATAGTAAGGAAGAACAAGGTCTATACGCTGATGGTGGCTTATTATTATAGTGGCAGCGAACAGAGGGGAAAAGAGTTCCGAAACAGTCACATAGAGCGGCTGAATTCTCTGCTCCCGGCGGGATTCAATGCTTGGGAAGATACTTATGAGGAGGGCAAAATAGAGGGCGGCAGCTACTCCCTTTTGGGTATTATAGTACTCATAATCTTCTTTTTCTGTTCTGTGGTGATGGAGTCTCTAAAATACCCTTTTGCCATCATAGTTCTCATTCCAGTCTCCTTTACGGGCCTCTTTGCACTCTTTGGCGCAACGGAATTTGCCTTTGACCAGGGAGGATTTGCAGCCTTGGTTATGCTGAGCGGGCTTGTGGTGAATGCCGGAATATATCTGGTCTATGAGATGCGTCTGCAGCAGAAGAGAAGGTGCGGTTCATATATCCGGGCCTTCAACCACAAGATAGTGCCTATTCTGCTTACGGTAATCTCTACCGTCCTGGGACTTATCCCATTCCTGCTGGACGGCCCTTCTGAGGTCTTCTGGTTTGCCTTTGCTTGTGGTACAATAAGCGGGCTTGTTTATTCTCTGGCGGTGATATTCTTTCTGCTGCCAATCTTTATGCCTCTTCCGGAGTCTTTCCGGAGAGTCCAAGTTCCTCTTTAAGATAGTGCCCCGTGAAGGAATTGGGGTTGGCTGCAACCTCCTCCGGACTTCCCTGGGCAATGATGACTCCTCCTGCCTCTCCCCCCTCCGGGCCAAGGTCTATGAGCCAGTCCACGCTCTTTAGAACATCCATATTGTGCTCAATTACAACAACGGTGTTGCCTTGGTCTACTATCCTTTGCAGTACGCCAAGAAGAATCTTAATATCTTCAAAGTGGAGCCCGGTTGTGGGCTCGTCAAGGATGTAGAGAGAGTTGCCTGTACCCTTTCTTGCAAGTTCGGCAGCCAGTTTAACCCTCTGGCTCTCTCCTCCGCTAAGTGTGGTGGAGGGTTGCCCAAGTTTAAGGTAGCCCAATCCTACATCCTCCAGCGCCTTTAATTTTGGCAGAATGGAGGGAATGTTTTCAAAAAACTCCACTGCCTGGGAGACAGTCATCTCCAGCACGTCGTTTATGTTCTTTCCCTTATATTTTACAGCAAGGGTATCCGGCGTATATCGCATTCCGTTGCACTCCTTGCATTTGACATAAACGCTTGGGAGAAAATTCATCTCTATTGTCTGCACTCCTGCTCCCTTGCAGGCCTCGCACCTTCCGCCCTTTACATTAAAGGAGAAACGGTTGGCTTTAAAGCCGCGCACCTTTGCATCGGGAGTGGACTCAAAGAGTTTGCGGATATCTGTAAAGAGGTTGGTGTAGGTGGCGGCATTGCTGCGTGGCGAGCGCCCTATAGGGCTCTGGTCCACCTCTATAAGTTTGTCTATATTCTCTATTCCCGATATCTCCCTGTATGGCAGCGGTGCCGCAAGTGACCTGTAGAAGTGCTTGCTTAGAATAGGCATAAGAGTCTCATTTATAAGTGTGGATTTTCCGCTGCCGCTAACTCCGCTTATTCCGATAAATGTGCCAAGAGGAAGAATAAGGTCTACCCCCTTGAGATTGTTGCCGGTTGCGCCAAAGAGTTGCAGATAGCGCCCGTTCCCGCAGCGCCGGCGTTGTGGCGTCTCTATACTTCTTATGCCTGTAAGATACTCTGCAGTGAGGCTCTCCATCTCTTTTATTTTCTCTGCCGGCATCTTCAGCAAATCCTCCGGAGTGCCGCTGTAGAGCAATCTGCCACCGTGTGTGCCTGCGCCCGGACCAAGGTCTAAAAGCCAGTCGGCAGAGAGCTCCATCTCCTTGTCGTGCTCCACAACCATAACGGAGTTGCCCTCGTCGCGCAGCCGCTGCAGAGATTTTATAAGTTTAATATTGTCTCTCTGGTGGAGTCCTATGCTTGGCTCGTCCAGAATATAGAGTACATTTACAAGTTTGCTTCCAATCTGTGTGGCAAGCCTTATACGCTGGCTCTCACCGCCGCTTAGCGAGCGTGTGGCGCGGTTAAGCGAGAGGTAATCCAGCCCCACATCCAGTATAAAACGGATTCTCTCCTTTATCTCCTTAATGAGTTCTTCTGCAATAAGGTTCTGCTTCTGGCTAAGATGCTGTGGCAGCTCCTCTACCCATTTATAGAGGTTCCTCATATCCATTGCCGCCACTTGAGAGATATCCAGCCCCGCAATCTTAAAATAGAGCGCCTCCCTTTTCAATCTTGTCCCTTTGCACTCCGGGCACTCCATCTCTCTTGCAAAGCGCTCTCTCTTTATGCTCCCCTCCTCCTCTGCGCTCTGCTGCTCCAGCTTTGCCATTACTCCAGGGAATGCGGCAAGCTGCCTGCCATCTGCAAGATTAACCCTAAAGAGCTCCTCTGTGCCATAGAGAATGGAGTTGAGAATCTCTGCAGGAAGCTCATTTACAGGGGTGTTCAGGGAGAAGCCATACTTCTTTGCAAAACTCTCCAGAATTTGGAACCAGCTATTCTCCTTGTAGGGCCCAAGGGGCAGAATGGCTCCGGCATTTATGGATTTTTTGCCATCGGGAATAATCTTGTCTATATCTATCTCCGATATATAGCCAAGTCCCTTGCAGTGCGGACAAGCCCCTTGCGGAGAGTTGAAGGAGAAGGTGTGCGGCGCGGGCTCCGGAAGGGAGAAACCGCTCTCCGGAGACATCAGATGCCTGCTGAAATACCTTATTGCCCCCTCTCCCTGCTGCTCCTGTGTGCAGTCCAGCATAATAATTGTGCCCTTGCCCTGCTCCAGCGCGCTGTTTACAGAGGTTGCAATGCGTTTGCGGTCCTCCTCCTGCGGAACAAGTTTATCCACCACCAGCTCTATAAAGTGCACGGCATACCTCTCAAGCGGCTTAATCCCTGCCAGCTCTTTAATATGCCCATCTACCCTTACCTGCTGATATCCCCTCTTGCCAAGGGTCTCAAAGAGCTCTTTATAGTGCCCCTTTCTTCCCGATACCAAAGGCGCAAGCACCATACAGCGTTTGCCGCAGTACTCCTGCAGGATAAGGTCTGTTATCTGGTCGTTGGTATATTTAACCATCTTTTTGCCTGTAAGGGGCGAATAGGCATCGGATGCTCTGGCATAAAGAAGCCTGAAGAAGTCGTAAATCTCTGTAATTGTTCCAACTGTAGACCTTGGGTTGTTTCCTGTGGTCTTCTGTTCTATGGCAATGATTGGGCTCAGGCCGGTTATGCTCTCCACGGCGGGTCTCTCCAGTATGCCAATATATTGTCTGGCGTATGCGGAGAGTGTCTCCATATAGCGCCTCTGACCCTCTGCATAGATTGTGTTGAATGCAAGAGAGGACTTTCCGCTGCCGCTCAGGCCGGTTACCACCACCAGCTTGTCGCGCGGAATCTCCACGTCCACACTCTTCAGGTTGTGCTCGCAGGCACCCTTTACCACAATCTTCTCCATAGGCGTTCAGAGGGCTTAATAATTTGTTCTGGCATCGGGAAGAGGAACAAGCACATTATAAGTGCGCCTCTCCGCATTAACAAGTTTGCTGGAACGGATCCACTCGTTGCTCATCTTAAGCATCTTGAAATTGGTGCCGTGCTCCTTTGCAAATGTGCTCCAGTTGGCAACGCTGCCGGAGACCTTTACGCTCTTGCACTTTATTGGTTTGCAGAGATGCTCCTTGGCTATGTTAAAGCCAAATTTGGCAGGATTCTCAAGAATCTCTCTATATGCCAAAGCTCTGTAGACATATCTTGCTGTCTCCTGCGGGAACTGCATATTGTAGTAGTTGGTTGTGCCCTGTTCTGCAACGCGCTTATCTACATTTGCAAAGCCTATGTTGTAGGAGGCTGCGGCAAGAGTCCAGTTGCCGTACTTCTCATAACCCTTCTTAAGATATCTGCAGGCTGCGGCAGTGGCCTTCTCCCAATTGTAACGCTCATC
>SFUD01000057.1 GCA_004561775.1 bacterium
GCGTAGGCAATCGGTGCAGATGGGCCGAGAGATTTGCGAGTGTCTGAGCAGCAATCCAATGTGGCAGCAAAGAAGAATGGGCACATATATTATCAGGTGTGGCAAAGGTAGCACGCCGCTGCTGCGAGTTAGCAAATCCGGCCCAGGTGCGCCAGATTGCTAGCCAAACCGGAGTACTTTTCTCCGCCGTATGAGGTTTGTTGCTGGCCGGGGCGCCGTGGCGGAGCTGCTGGCCGTGAGTGCCATGGCGAAGAGGATGGCGGCACCGTGGCGGAAAACCATCGGGAAGCTTTTGCTGGCCGGGGCACCGTGGCAGAGCGTCTGCAGAGAGGCGGCGCTATGGCGGAGCTGCTGGCCGTGAGTGCTATGGCGAAGAGGATGGCGGCACCGTGGTTGAGATCCATCGGGAAGCTTTTGCTGGCCAGGGGCACTGTGGCGGAGATCCATCGGGAAGCTTTTGCTGGCCGGGGCGCCGTGGCAGAGCTGCTGGGCGGGGCGCCGTGGCAGAGCTGCTGGCCGTGAGTGCCATGGCGAAGAGGATGGCGGCACCGTGGCGGATAGCCATCGGGAAGCTTTTGCTGGCCAGGGCGCTGCAGCGGAGCACCATCGGGAAGCAGCCACTGCCGGAAAGGAAGGAAGAGCCACTGCTGGAAAGGGGAGATACTGTTGGAAAGGAGAACCACTGCCAGAAAGGTAAGGTAAGGAGTGCCACTGCCGGCAAGAAGGGATTGCAGAGAGCAACGGGTTGGTCTCTTTTTTTGATGCGCCCCTTATGCAAATTATTCCTATATTTGTAGTTTGGTAGAGTTGAATTTGATTATGACTTTGGAAGAGCGAGTAATAAGGTTGGAGGATACGGAAGCCATAAGATACCTCCAGGCAAAGTATCAGAGGTCCTTGGATACCAGAGATTTTGATAGCTTGGCAGAGTGTTTTGCAGAGGATGTTGTCTCCTCGTACGGCAATGGCTCGATGTCCTACAAGGGTAAGGATGCCGTGATGGAGTTTCTTATTGGGGCAATGACTCCAAGTATGCCCTCTACTCATCTGATACATGGTGGGGAGATAGATATTCTCTCAAGTTATGAAGCAGAGGCCAAATGGTATTTAGAGGATTATCTTCTTCATCAGAAGTATAAGATGAAATTGCATGGCGCTGCCATCTACGAGGTAAAGTACATTAAGTTGCCTGCCGCACAACCAGCCGCCGGGAATTCAGCCACTGCCGAGAACTCTCCCGCCGGGAATTCAGCCACTGCCGAGAACTCGCCCGCAGGTGCGGAGAGGGTTGACGGGTGCAGAGGTTGGAAGATTAGTTCCATTGGGTATAAGAGGTGTTATGAATATATGGAGATGCGCGGGCCTGTGAATCTGATTACGCTTGGAAAGAAGAGTTTTATAAAATCTCTTAAAGAGGGTGGCGTGGCCAGGCTTGGGCGATATGGCGCAATGTTTTATAATAAGTGGTTCCGCAAGTAGATGAAGAGGTGTTTGTTGATATATTTTACCGGAACCTTTAATACCAGGTATATCTCTAAATGGCTTGCCCAAAGGCTTGCCAAGGAGGGGTATGAGGTGACCCTCTATGAGATAGACCCGCTAAAGACGGAGCAGCTGGATTATAGCGGATATGACCTGGTGGGGTTTGGTGCGCCAATATATGGCTACAATGCTCCGTGGCCATTCCTCAAATTTGTTCTGAAACAGAAGTTCCCGAAGGGACTGCGCGCTTTTATCTATAAAAACTCCGGAGAGACAGAGCATGAGAATGATGCCTCCTCTATGTTCTTTCTGCGCAAGTTGCGCAGGAGCGGGGTAATAGTGGAGAATGAGTATCACTTCATTATGCCATACAATATACATTTCCGCTTTGACGAGAGGCTTGTGAGAGAGCAGCTGGAGATGGATGCCAAGCTTATGGAAATTCTTGTATATGAGGTTTCCAACAGAATCCCGAACATTAAAAAATATAAACTCTGGCCTAGGATAGTTACCTTCTTTGTAGCCATTCAGTTTATTGGAGGGGATATAAACTCATTCCTCTATAAGGTGCACAAGGAGCGTTGTACCAAGTGCGGGTTATGCGTAAAACAGTGCCCTACCAAAAATATCTATATGAACAAGAGGGGAGAGGTAAAGTTTCATCACAATTGCCTTATGTGTATGAGATGCTCGCTCTATTGTCCAACGTCGGCCATAGATATTGGCTTCCTGCAGGGTTGGAAGGTAAACGGACGATACAATTTTGCCAAGATTGCGCAGATTGAGAATAAGGAGCCCGTAATTACAGATGAGACAACAGGTTTCTTTAAATGTTACATAGAGACCTACAACTATATAAACAGCAGGTACAAGGAGCTCTTTGGCGACAAACCTGCAGATACCTCATTCATTCACTCGTTCAAATCTATGTGAATTATGAAGATTACTCTATTTCAGCAAAATATCGTATGGGCAAATCCCGCAGAGAATAGAGAGAGGATAGATGCTCTTTTGGAGGGCAGAGCTTCTGCGGAGGGCAAAAGCGTCCTGAGTGCAGTGCCGCAAGGAACGGATCAGTGCGCAGTGCTGCAAGGAACAGACCAGTGCGCAATGCCGCAAGAGAGAGACTCGCTTGCAATACCGCCGGATACAGACCTGCTGGTGCTGCCGGAGATGTTCTCCACAGGCTTTGCAACGGAGCCTGAAGGGATAGCTGAGAGGTGCGAGGAGGGTAGGTTTGCCTCTCTGGAGTGGATGCGCGAAAGGGCTTCCCGATATGGTTTTGCCATAGCAGGCAGTATTGCAGTGGAGGAGAATGGACGCTACTATAACCGCTTCACCTTTGTAAAACCGGATGGAGAGAGCGCATTCTACAACAAACACCACCTCTTTACCTACGGCAAGGAGGACAAGCATTTTACAGCCGGTGCGGAGCATCTCCTCATAGAGTACAGAGGGGTAAGGATTATGCCTTTAATCTGCTATGACTTGCGATTCCCTATCTGGAGCAGAAACCACGGCGAGTATGACCTTCTTATTTATGTGGCAAGTTGGCCAACATCCAGAGTGGAGGCGTGGCGCACGCTCCTAAAGGCAAGAGCCATAGAGAACCAATGCTATGTGGTGGGCGTGAACAGAGTGGGAGAGGACCCCTCTTGCAGCTATTGCGGAGGCTCTGCGGTGATAGACCCTTACGGAAGGGTTATGGCAGAGTGCAGAGACGGCCAGGAGGAGCTGCTCTCTGTAGAGATAGATTTGGAGGTGTTAAAAGAGTTTAGAAAAAAATTCCCTGTATTGGGAGACGCTGATATATTTTAAAGATAGCAGTTATAGGCTTATGAAGATAGCAGTTATAGGTTCGGGAAATATGGGCGGCGCATTGGTTCGCGGCCTTGTGGCAAGTGGAGCTGTTGCCCCACAAGATATTATTTGCACCGCAGCAACTCAGAAGAGTCTGGAAAAATTGCAGTCAAGGTGCCCTGGCATTGAGGTGACAACAGAGAACATTTATGCCGTAGCAAAAGCCCAGTGCATAGTGCTGGCAGTAAAGCCCTGGATTGTTCCGCAAATTGCGGCGGAGATAGCAGGCTTCATAAAGCCGGAGAGCCAATTTATTGTGAGTATGGCAGCATCGCCCTCACTGGAGGAGCTGCAGAAGCTCTTTGGAGAGAAGAGCGCAATCATAAGGGCAATACCCAACACTGCAATAGAGATATGCAAGGGAGTGACATTCCTCTCATCAACCCCGCAGATGCAGAAGAGCAGTTGGGGAGAAGAGGCAACAAGGCTCTTCTCTGCGCTTGGCGGCGTATGGTGGGTAGGCGAGAAGGAGCTTAATGCCGGAATGGCGCTTGCCTCCTGCGGAATAGCATACGCGCTAAAATATCTGAAATCTGCAACAGATGGCGGCGTGGAACTTGGACTCAAGCCTGCACTGGCAAGAGAGATAGTGGCGCAGACAATGATTGGAGCGGCCTCTCTTGTAAAGGAGAACTCCTCTTCTCCCGATGCAGAGATAGACCGTGTAACAACTCCGGGCGGACTTACAATCCGGGGACTTAATGCAATGGAGGAGAAGGGCTTTACAGCCGCCGTGCTGGCCGGCCTTAGAGGCGGCACCATAAAGTAATTAACATAGCCTATGAAACGTATTGCAATTAAAGTGGGCAGCAATGTCCTCACAAGGGACGGCAGCGTTCTGGATCACACCAGAATTTCAGCACTGGTAGATCAGATTGCCCAACTGAGGGGAAGGGGCATAGAGGTAATATTAATCTCCTCCGGTGCCGTAGCGGCCGGCAAGGGGCTCTGCCTGGCGGGAGAGCATCTGGACGATGTCTCAAAGCGGCAGCTCTACTCCGCAGTAGGTCAGGTGAAGCTGGTCTATACCTATTACGAACTCTTTAGAGAATACGGCTATCTCTGCGGCCAGGTTCTTACAATAAAAGAGAACTTCTTTGACCCTGAGCACTATAAGAATCAGAAAAACTGTATGGAGGCAATGTTGGAGCACGGCGTCATTCCTATTGTAAATGAGAATGACACCACCTCTGTAACAGAGCTAATGTTTACAGATAACGACGAGCTTGCGGGGCTTGTAACCAGAATGACCTCTGCAGATATGCTTATTATCCTAAGCAACAGTAACGGCATCTGCAAGAGCGCGGACCAGGATGCGGAGGTTATACCAAAAGTGCTGCCATACGACAACAGCTGGATGGAGTATATCCGCACAGACAAATCTTCTGCCGGAAGAGGAGGAATGATGAGCAAATGCAACTTTGCCGCATCGCTGGCGCGCGACGGCTACCCTGTAATAATTGCAAATGGCAAGAGAAACAATGTGATAATAGATGTTCTGGATAATCCCGATGCCATCTGCACCAGATTTGTTACAAGATAAAGAGAACTTATATGGAGACAATAGAGATGCTTAAGGCCGCAAAGAGAGCGGCAGATGTAATGAGTGCAATTACTCCCGATGTTACCTCAAAGGTGCTGCACTCTGTGGCAGATGCCCTTGTGGCAAATGCGGATGAGATTCTTGAGGCCAATAGGAGGGACCTCTCTGCAATGGACCCTAAGGATAGCAAATATGACAGGCTTGCTCTCTCCGTGGCGCGCATAGAATCAATAGCATCAGATATGCACCGTGTTGCAGAACTGCCTGCCCCGGCTTGGAGGGTGCTGGAGACCTTCCAAAGGCCAAACGGTATGGTAATAAACAAGATAAGCGTTCCGCTTGGAGTGGTGGGAGTGATATATGAGGCAAGACCCAACGTTACTGCAGATGTCTTCTCGCTCTGCTTGCGTTCCGGAAATGTGGCGGTGCTTAAATCTGGCTCTGATGCAGCCTTCTCAAGCCAGGCAATTGCGGATGTAATCTGCAGGGAACTTGCCGGATTCTCCCTTCCGCAGGCGCTCTGTACCCTGTTGCCCTCTACCCGTCAGGCTGCCTCGCAGCTCCTCTCTGCAAAGGAGTATGTGGATGTGATTATCCCAAGAGGCAGCAGCAATCTTATAAAATTTGTAAGGGAGAATGCCTCCCTGCCTGTAATAGAGACAGGAGCAGGGGTGTGCCACCAATACTTCCACCAATCGGGAGACCTTAAAAAGGGGAGAGACCTGCTTCTTAATGCAAAGACCCGCAGG
>SFUD01000058.1 GCA_004561775.1 bacterium
GAGTACGGCATAAGCTCATTTGTCTATTACCGCAGGCCTGCCTTCGACCTTAACAAGTTCGACCACTTTATAGCAAAGAAGTGGCCCGCAAGCGTAATAAGGGCAAAGGGCATCTGCTACTTCAGCAACAACAGCAGAATGTCTATGATGTTTGAGCAGGCGGGAGTGCAGAAGAAGCTAACAGAGTGCGGGCTCTGGTACGCCACCGCGCCGGAGGAGGAGCTCATAGAGCTTATGCGGGAAGAGCCCGGCCTTATGAGAGACTGGGACCTTGTTTACGGCGACCGTATGCAAAAGATTGTGTTTATTGGCAAGGGAATGGACCGCGCGCAGATAGAGCGTGACCTGGATGCCTGCCTGGAAGAGGTTTAGACAAAAATTTCTAAATATGCGACAAAAACCATTACAGATTATTTTGGCCTTTGCGGTTACGGCAGTAGCGGCAACCCTGGCAACAAGTTGTTCTAACAGAGATAAAGAGGTGGAAATAAAGGAATTACTACAGAGTATAGAGGAGCAGAGCCAACCCCTCTACCAACAGATGGCGCTAACCCAGTGGAATGCGGCCGTAAGCGGCAAGGCAGAGGACTTTGAGGCATCGCAGAGGGCTCAGGAGAATCTTACAGCCTTCTACTCCAGAAGAGACCTCTTTGAGCAGCTAAAGGCTTACAAAGAGCAGGAAGAGGAGATATTCAAAGGCGTTACTCCCGACGATTCGGCCTACATAACCAAACGCAATCTGGATGTAACATACAACTCCTTCCTTGCAAATCAGGCAGATACAGCCCTGCTCAATGCCATAATAAAGAGGTCCACAGCGCTGGAGCAGAAGTATGGCTCATACAGGGCGCAACTAGATGGCAAACCTATAAACGACAACACCGTAGAGGAGATACTGCGCACATCGCGCAACAACAAGGTGCTGCAGCAGGTATGGGAATCGCACAAAGAGATCGGGAAGCTGGTAGAGGAGGATTTGCTGGAGCTGGTAAGACTCCGCAACCGCCTTGCGACATCGCTTGGCTTTGAGAACTACCACACAATGTCGCTGATGCTCTCAGAGCAGGACCCAAAGGAGGTGACAGCCATTCTGGACCAGCTGGACAGCCTTACAGCAGAGAGCTTTAAAGAGCTTAAGGGGATGATGGACAAGGAGTTTGCAAAGAGGTACGGCATAGATGAGAAGGATCTTATGCCTTGGCACTACCAGGGCAGATATTTTCAGGAGGCGCCCCTCCTCTACCCTATAGACCTGGACAAGTACTACAAGGGTGCAGACCTGGAGCAGCTTACAAAAGATTACTATGCCTCCATAGGCCTGGATATTACCAAGGTGCTGAATAACAGCTCGCTCTATCCGCAGGAGGGCAAGAATCAGCACGCCTTCTGCACAGATATAGATACAAAGGGCGATGTAAGAGTTCTCTGCAATATTACAGAGAACGAGAGCTGGATGTCCACAATGCTGCACGAGTTTGGCCACGCAGTCTATATGCTTGGTCACGATGCTGCCAATCTGCCATTTGCACTGCGCAACTCCGCGCATATCTTCACAACAGAGGCCATTGCAATGATGATGGAGCGCTGCTCCTCCAACCCTCTCTGGCTAAAGGAGTTCAGGGGCATATCGGAGAAGGAGAGCCAAGAGATTGAGGAGAACTCCTTCAAGCAATCCAGGCTTGCAAAGCTGGTCTTCAGCAGATGGGTGCAGGTTGTTTACAGATTCGAGAAGGAGATGTATGCCAACCCGGAGCAGGACCTTAACGCGCTCTGGTGGACTCTTGTAGAGCGTTATCAGCTGCTTAAGAAGCCGGAGGGCAGAGATGCTCCCGATTATGCCACAAAGATTCACATTGCGCTCTATCCTTGCTACTACCACAACTATCAGCTTGGAGATATCTTTGCATCGCAGATGCACCACTACATTGTGCAGAATATAACCCGCAGCGGCAACCTCCGCAGAGACCACTACACAGGCAACAAAGAGGTGGGCAAATGGCTTGCAGAGAAGATATTTGCACCGGGAATGCGCTACAAGTGGGAGGACTTTATTGTACGCGCCACAGGCGAGCCTCTAACAGCCAAATACTACGCAGAGCAGTTTGAGCTTACAAAGAGGAATTAGGAATATCCCAGGAGAGCAGAGTGCCGGTTGTTGTTCTGGGCAGAGCCTCCAGATAAATATCCCTTCCCGGCATAAGGCCCAATGAGTTTATTGCCCCGGAGACTGTGTTATAAGCAAGCTCCGGGGTATTGTTTTCTTTGCTCAAGTGGCAGAGCAGCACCGTGGTTGGGTAGGTTTTATATTGCTGCCATCCATTATTTATAATGTTTACCACAGCCTCTGCGCACTGCCTATTGCTCAAATGGCCGTTTCCCTGGCTTATGCGCGCGCGCAAATCGGGAGAATAGGGGCCGTGGTCCAGCATATATCTGTCGTAATTGGCCTCAATAATAAGCGCATTTGACATTGCTCCATAGTAGAGCAGTTCAGGCGTCACTGCGCCTATATCTGTTGCCAGGGTAAAGCGAAAGCCATCTATGCAGATGTGATAGCCAAGAGTCTCCGGGGCATCGTGCGGCACAACAAAGGAGCTGAAGAGGATTGATTCGTGTTGGTATTGGAGGCCAGGCTGAATAAGTGTTGCATAATCTCTTATCTCCGGTCCAACACCTCTTATGTTCATAAGGGAGCAGAGCAGATTGCGCGTAAGGAAGAGAGGCAGACTATGCCGCTGTAGAAGTTTAAGCAGAGACTTTGTGTGGTCGAAATGGCAGTGTGTAACCATAACCATCTTTACCCTCTCTATGGAGAGATTATTCTCCTGCAGCCTCTTCTTTATGGTTCTTATGCCAATTCCGGCATCTATCAGCAGCGCGCTCTCCTCATTCCCAATATAGTAGCAGTTTCCGCTGCTGCCGCTGCCAAGACTTAAGAAGTGTACCAATCCCCTACCCTATTTCAAAGTTGCTATAAGTGCTGTAAAGAGCTCTGTAAGAGTATCTGCGGCCTTGTCTGCAACAGCTACCACATCATCTCCGTCGTTCTCATAATCGGGAGCATAGTCATCGTGCGCCTCGTTGGTTATTACGGAGACTCCAAAGACAGGTATCTGCGAGTGCCTTGCCACAATCACCTCCGGTATGGTAGACATTCCCACTGCGTCTGCGCCTATTGTGCGGAAGAACTTGTACTCTGCAGGTGTCTCATAAGATGGTCCCGAACTTGCCAAATAGACTCCCTTCTGCAGCGCAATGCCCCTCTCTGCTGCAATCTGCTCCATTGCGGCAATGAGCGAAGGATCGTACGGGCGTGTCATATCGGGAAAACGGGTGCCAAACTCCTCCATATTTGGCCCGATGAGCGGATTAGGCAGAAGGTTTATATGGTCTTTTATTATCATAAGGTCTCCCATCTTGTAGCTGAAGTTTACGCCGCCGGCCGCATTGGAGACAAAGAGATATTTTATGCCCAGTTTTGCCATTACTCTTATTGGCAATGTTACCTTGTCCATTGTGTAGCCCTCGTAGTAGTGGAATCTCCCCTGCATTGCTATTACAGGTTTGCCGGCAAGCTTGCCTACTATGAAGTTGCCCTTGTGCCCCACCGCCGTAGAGACTGCAAAGTTTGGTATTGATTTATAAGGTATTACTGTTGGCTCCTCTATTTTGTCGGCCAGTTTGCCCAGGCCGCTTCCCAATACTATACCCGCCAGCGGACTCTCCTTTACAAACTGTCCCAAATATGCCGCTGCCTCGTTAATGCATTGTATTCTGTTATCCATAACTCTTTTATGTTTAGTTGTTTTACTATTCTTTTGTTCTCTTTTCTCTTCTGTTGCAAAGTTAATGAATCTGCGGATTTGAGCAAGAGATGTTTCATACCTGCTTAGTGGGTCTACTTTTTTCAGTTAAATACACAATCCCTTGCCTCTTCCCTCAGCAGCCTCAGTTTAACTTGCTTGCATCCTTTGTGAGTTCATTATACAGAGCCGATCCCTTAACGGTTAACAGATACTTTTGCCTTGGATGTCTGGGCTTGTCTGGATAAAGTAAGCAGACAAAACCTTCGCTCATTGCAGGTGTAAGAGAATACTCCATAAAATTCTTTCGGTCTTTCAGACCAACAGCAGCAAGCATCTCCTTTAGGGAGAGCTGACGATGGCCAATAGCTTTGACCAACCGCAAAATATTCTCATTGTCGGTCGTGAATGGGGGACAGTTACTTGATGGGGTACTTGCGGGGGTATTTGATGGTGTGCTTGCGGGGGTGCTTGCGGGGGTGCTTGCGGGGGTGCTTGCAGGGACTGCAAGTTCTTCTGGCGGATTAACGAGCATATAACGGTTGCGCAACTCGTTCCTTTCGCCCATCAGCAAGTTTCGGAAGAATTGTTCCAAGAATCTGGTGTCACGCTGAACACCCTTGGCTATATTCTGGTAATTGGCCCGTACAAGCGCATTTCGGAAATACCACGAATGCATGGAAAATAGGTGGTTGGTAACATCGAACCCGATGGAACGCAAATACTTAATGGTGAAAACAGCCGTCGTTCGTGTGTTCCCCTCTCGGAAAGGATGGATCTGCCAGATGCCAGACACAAACTTTGCGAGGTGCTCCACCACCTGCTCCATATTTAATCCGCTATAATCGAACTGGCGTTCTTGCTCCATGTCATATTCCAATGCCATTCGCAGGTCTTGACTCCTTCCATAAAGTACCGTATCGCCACGCAGCACCCATTCCTTCTTTGTGATATCGTAAGGTCGCAACTCTCCGGCGTGCTTGAACACCCCCTCGAAAATGTGACGATGGAAGGAAATGAGTGTCGGCACACTAAAGGAAAACGATTGCTCAGCTATGATTTTTGCGATGTTGCCGGAAGACAAAAAAATATCTCGATTCTGCCGAACGAACTCGAAAGGGCTTTTTCCGACGGGATTTCATTTGATGCTTCTGCGATCCGAGGTTTCGGAGACGAGGGGAAATCGGATCTTATGCTTTTCCCCATTCCTTCAACGATGAACGTTCTCCCGTGGCGCACCTCTCACGGAAAGGTCATCCGTATGTTCTGCAATGTCAGACATCCGGACGGGACACCTTTTGAAGCCGATTCGCGCCTTATTTTGAAAAGAGCGATCGATGCGGCGTCTGCGAAAGGCGTGACCGTGCGCATCGGTGCGGAATTTGAGTTTTACCTGTTCAACACCGACGAAAAGGGCTATCCCACGACCGAACCGTTCGACCGCGCAGGATATATGGATGTTGCGCCGGAAGACAAAGGCGAAAATGTTCGCAGAGAAATCTGCATGACGCTTCTTGATATGGGGATCACGCCCGAAAGTTCGCACCACGAAGAAGGTCCCGGACAAAATGAGATAGATTTCCGTTACAGCGATGCGATGACAGCCGCGGACGACGCAATGAATTTTCTCACGGTCGTCAAAGCCGCCGCGCAAAGAAACGGGCTGTTCGCCGACTTTTCCCCGAAGCCGCTCAAAGGCGAGAGCGGAAACGGGCTTCATGTCAATATATCACTCAAATGCAACGACGGCGCAGACAGAACAAACGAATTCATGGCGGGAATACTCGCTCATATAAAAGAAATGACCGCGTTTCTCAACCCGACC
>SFUD01000059.1 GCA_004561775.1 bacterium
CGTTCAATATGCCGTGCCCAACTATCTGACCGGCAGACAGCTCAATGCCCGGCTGATTATTGATTTTTGAGGCGACGAGCGAAAAATGGACGAAATCTTTCTCCATTCATAAAAAGTATGTACTTTTGCACAGGTGTATAATAACATTTACAAACCTTTTAAAATCATATTCATATGGAACTTACACACATTGAACACTTAGGAATTGCAGTAAAAAGCATCGAGGCATGCTTACCGTATTATGAGGGCGTATTAGGATTGAAGTGCTACAACATCGAGGAAGTAGCTGATCAGAAGGTGAAGACAGCGTTCTTCAAAGTAGGTCAGACAAAGATCGAGTTGCTGGAGCCGACCAGTGAGGATAGCACAATCGCTAAATTCATCGAGAAGAAGGGTGAGGGTATCCACCACCTTGCTTTTGCCGTTGAGGATGGCGTTCAGAATGCTCTTACAGAGTTGGAGGGCAAAGGTGTAAAACTTATAGACAAAGCTCCAAGAAAGGGTGCTGAGGGTCTTAACATTGCATTCCTCCATCCAAAATCAACAATCGGCGTTCTTACAGAACTTTGCGAGAAACCTGAATAATCCATTCAAACAAAAATAAATTACAAAAAATACTATGAGTAATCAGCTCGAACAAATCAAGAGTCTTATCTCACTCCGTGAGAAGGCTCGCGTTGGTGGCGGTCAGAAGAGAATTGACGCTCAGCACCAGAAAGGAAAATATACAGCTCGTGAGAGAATAGCTATGCTCTTGGACGAGGGCAGCTTTGAGGAGTTTGATATGTTTGTAACACACCGTTGCGTTAACTTTGGTATGGAGAAATCCACATTCCTTGGAGATGGCGTTGTAACAGGTTGCGGTACAGTAGATGGCAGACTCGTTTATGTATTTGCTCAGGACTTTACAGTATTCGGAGGTTCGCTCTCAGAGACTTTGGCTCTCAAAATCTGCAAAGTAATGGACAAGGCTCTCACAATGGGCGCGCCTTGCATTGGTCTTAACGACTCCGGCGGAGCACGTCTCCAGGAGGGTGTTAATGCGCTTGCAGGTTATGCAGAGATCTTTGAGAGAAACATTCTCTCATCTGGTGTTATTCCTCAGATCTCCGGAATCTTTGGCCCTTGCGCCGGTGGCGCGGTTTACTCCCCTGCCCTCACAGACTTCAACATTATGACAAGAGGTACAAGCTATATGTTCCTTACAGGTCCTAAGGTTGTAAAGCAGGTGCTTGGCGAGACTGTTGACCAGGAGCAGCTTGGTGGTGCAAGCGTACACGCTTCAAAGAGCGGTGTGGCACACTTTGCAGTAGATTCAGAGGAGGAGGCAATCCAGGTTATCAAAGACCTTTTGAGCTATATTCCGCAGAACAATATGGAGGAGGCTCCAGTGGTTCCTAACGAGGACCCTATTGACCGTCTGGAGGATGCCCTTAATGATATTATTCCCGATAGCCCTAACGCTCCATACGATATGTATGAGGTAATTGGCTCTATTGTGGACGAGGGCAAGTTCCTTGAGGTTCACAAGGATTATGCAAAGAACCTTATCGTAGGTTTTGCAAGATTTAACGGACAGTCTGTAGGTATTGTGGCAAACCAGCCTAAGATTATGGCAGGTGTGCTGGACAGCAACTCTTCTCGCAAGGGCGCAAGATTTGTACGTTTCTGCGACGCATTCAACATTCCTCTTGTAACATTGGTAGACGTTCCTGGCTTCCTTCCTGGCACACAGCAGGAGTACGGCGGAGTTATCCTCCACGGTGCAAAATTGCTCTACGCATTCGGCGAGGCAACTGTTCCAAAAGTTACCGTAACCCTCAGAAAGTCTTATGGCGGTTCGCACATTGTTATGAGCTGCAAGCAGCTTAGAGCAGATATCAACTACGCTTGGCCTACTGCAAACATTGCAGTTATGGGCGCAGAGGGAGCTGTTGAGGTTCTCTACTCTAAGGAGATTAAGGCACTTGAGGACCCTCAGGCACAGAAGGATCTTTACGAGCAGAAGAAGAAAGAGTACAACGATTTGTTCTGCAACCCTTACAAGGCAGCCAGCTATGGCTATATAGATGATGTAATTGAGCCAAGAAACACCCGTTTCCGTGTTATCCGCGCACTCCAGCAGTTGGCTACCAAGAAACAGGGCGTTCCTGCAAAGAAGCACGACAACCTTCCTTTGTAACAACTTAATTACTATTGTAGAACAATGAAATCTTTGAGATATTGTACAGTTCTATTGTTTCTTACCGCAGCGCTCTCCGTTGCCGCACAGAATCAGAAGGATATGGTTGTGAACGAGGTTCTTCTCCACAACTCTACCCTTAATATAGATGATTACGGCAACAGAAGCGGCTGGGTAGAACTCTTCAATAGTTCTTATGGTACTGTAGATATAAGTGGTTGCAACCTTACCGACGACCTTTCTAATCCACGCAAATACACCATTCCAAAGGGTGATGTAAGATGCAAGATTAAACCTCGTCAGCACGTTGTAATCTATATGGACGGAATGAGCGACCGCGGACCTTTCCACGCATCGTTCACTCTGGACCAGAGCAAGATGATCTATTTTGTAAGCAGCAGCGGTGTTGTGATAGACTCCCTTAAGGTTCCAGCGCTTGGCCCGGATTGCTCATACGGACGCCTCTCACAGGCAAAGGAGAGCAAGATTGGCTTCCTGCCTGCGCCTACACCGGGATCGGTAAATGTAGAGAGTGATGCAAAGTCTCGCGCAGACCTGCTTGCAGAGAATGATCCTCACGGCGGAATTATGGCAGTTACTGCCATGTCTGTAGTCTTCTGTGCACTTATACTTCTCTATTTCATCTTTAAATTCACAGGAAAATTCAATATGAGAAACAATGCTAAAAAAGAGGTTGAAGCACCGGTAGCAGAGGCTCCAAAGGCTGCTGCTGCGCCGGCTAAGGGCAACAATGCAGATGTATATGCAGCAATTGCCGTGGCTATGCATCTCTACCTGGAGAGCGAGAGCGTTCACGATGTAGAGAGCAACATCCTCACCATTAAGAGAGGTCCTATGGACTACTCTCCTTGGAGCGCAAAATTCCAGACAGTAAGACAGGCTCCAACCTTAAACAAGAGATAGATAAACCAAAGAAAAAATTATTTGAAATGAAAGAATATAAACTTAAGATAAATGGCGCAGAGTACAATGTTGCCATTAATAGTGTAGAGGGCTCTGTTGCTAAAGTAGATGTTAACGGAACCTCATACGAAGTTGAGATGGACCAGCCTGTTAAGAAGTCTCCTGCAAAGCCGGTAATCCAGAGAGTTGCTGCTCCTGCAGCCGCTCCTGCTGCTCCTGCTGCTGCAGCTGCTGCACCTGCCGGCGGTACTACAGTCACATCACCGCTTCCTGGCGTAGTGCTTGACATTCTCTGCAAAGAGGGCGATATGGTTAAGAGAGGTCAGACTCTCCTCACACTTGAGGCAATGAAGATGGAGAACTCCATTGAGTCTACCTGCGATGGTAAGGTTGTAGCAATAAAGGTTAGCAAAGGCGACTCTGTTCTTGAGGGCGCTCAGCTTGTTGTAATTGGCTAGGTATGTTTTTAGAGGCGGTAAACAACGGCATATTTTCGCTTTTAGGTGAGAATCTTGCCGAGTTCTTCAAGTTCACTGGCTTTGCCAATGTCACCTTTGGTCATATTATTATGATCCTTATTGGCTTGGTATTCATTACCTTGGCAATAAAAAAGGATTGGGAGCCAATGTTGCTTGTACCTATTGGATTTGGAATAATAATAGGTAACATACCACTCTTCCCTGGCCTTCAGGTTGGAATATATGAAGAGGGTTCTGTTCTGAACATTCTCTATCAGGGAGTAAGACAAGGATTCTATCCTCCGCTTATCTTCTTGGGCATTGGTGCTATGACAGACTTCTCTGCACTTATCTCCAACCCTAAGTTGCTACTCATAGGCGCTGCTGCACAGTTTGGTATTTTTGGCGCTTACGCAATTGCCCTTGCTCTTGGCTTTGCGCCTGCAGAGGCCGGCGCAATCGGAATCATTGGTGGAGCAGATGGTCCAACAGCCATCTTCATCTCATCTAAACTGGCTCCGGACCTTATGGGCGCAATTGCAGTCTCCGCTTACTCTTATATGGCTTTGGTTCCGGTAATCCAGCCTCCTATTATGAAACTCCTTACCACACACAAGGAGAGACTCATAAGAATGAAGGCTCCGCGTGCCGTAACCCCTGGCGAGAAGAAGATATTCCCTGTAATCGGATTCCTTATGACAGCATTCATTGTGCCGTCCGGTATTCCGCTCCTGGGTATGCTCTTCTTTGGTAACCTCCTTAAAGAGAGCGGTGTTACAAGAAGACTTGCCAACACAGCAAGCGGTCCGCTTGTAGATATCGTAACAATTCTCATTGGTGTAACCGTTGGTTGCTCAACACAGGCAGACAAGTTCCTCCATCCAAGATCAGTACTTATCTTCGTGCTTGGAGCTCTCTCCTTTGTAATTGCAACCGCAGCAGGTGTACTCTTTGTCAAATTCTTCAACCTCTTCCTTAAAGAGGGCAACAAAATCAACCCTCTCATTGGAAACTCAGGCGTCTCCGCCGTACCGGACTCCGCCCGCGTCTCCAACAATGTAGGACTGGAATATGACAAAACCAACTACCTGCTAATGCACGCAATGGGACCAAACGTAGCCGGCGTAATTGGCAGCGCAGTAGCCGCCGGAATCCTCCTCGGATTCCTCTCCTAAGCGCCCAGCATCGCCAGCAAGCTCGCTTGCTCAGTTGCTTGCTCGGTTACTTGCTCGCAAGTTCGCTCGGTTGCTAGTTCGGTTGCTTGCTAGCTCGCTAATTCGCTTGCCGGTTGCTTGCTCGCTAGTTCGCTTGCTCGGTTGCTAGCTTGCTCGGTTGCTTGCTCGGTTGCTTGCCCGCTAGTTCGCTTGCTCGCTTACTTGATTTCTTGCGCAGCGTGGGACACACAAAACCCAACGCTGCGCATTGCTTTTGTGCAGTAGCGTTCCAAGGGGCGTTGCTGCATTGGCGTTTCTGCATCGGCGTTACTCCACAGGCCTGCCTGCATATGGCGTTTCTGCATCAACTCTCAGCTGCTTCCCGATGGTGCAGCATTGTCTTCGATGCAGGGAACTCCGGCCAGCAGCATCTCTGGCACGGCGCCCCGCCAGCAACATCTTCCCGATGGCGCTCCGCCACGGCGCCCCGGCCAGCAAGAAACCTCATCGGCACCCCCTGCCAGCAACAACCCTCATCCGGCGGAGAAAAGGACTCCGGTTTGGCTAGCAATCTGGCGCACCTGGGCCGGATTTGCTAACTCGCAGCATCGGGATGCAGCCTGTGCCACACCTGATAATATATATGCACATTCTTCTTTGCTGCAACATTGAGATGCTGCTCAGACAGACGCAAATCTCTCGGCCCATCTGCACCGATTGCCTACGCCACCTCCGTATCTCCGCCAGATGAGGCTGTTGCATGGCCGGGGTGAAGGTATCCGATAAGTGATAAGGCTGCCGCCTGGCCGGGGATGGAGTTCGAGCAAATCACCGAGCACGGATGCAAAAGTTAATTGTCTGGTTATAAGGTAT
>SFUD01000060.1 GCA_004561775.1 bacterium
ACTATTTGAAAGGGGAGTCCGGCTCCCTCTTCATATAGTTGTATTCCATATAGTCCAATAGGCTTGGACAAATTTTGTTAAGAAAGACTGTGGCCTTACCTACTGGGGTAAGCACCACAACTCTCTTGCGTCTCTTTACACCTTTGAAGAGCTTATGAGCTACGGTCTCTGCGGTCATCATCTTTCCCTCATCCCTTGGAGTTTTGCCCTGCTGGCTTCCATCTGCAACAAGCGCTGTGTTTCTTATGTTGGAGGCTGTGAAGCCGGGAGCAAAGATCATCACGTGAAGATTGTCGTGGAGATGCTCTACGCGCAGAGTATCCAAAAAGCCGTAGATGGCAAACTTGGAGGCAGAGTAGCCCGTACGTGCCGGAAGACCTTTAAAGCCTGCAATGGAGATTACTCCAACAACAGAACCGTGGCTCTTGAGCAGGTAGGGCAATGCATATTTTGTGCAATAGACGGTACCCCAAAAGTTTACATCCATAAGACTCTTTATTACAGAGAGGTCCAGATCTTTGAACATGGCCCTCATAGAGATGCCGGCATTATTTACCAGAACATCTATGCCGCCAAAGGCCTCCACTGTCTTCTCTATAAGGTTGCGGCAATCCTCCTCCTTGCAAACATCTGTGGGAATGGAGATAAAGCGCTGCCCCTTTGAGCTGTAGGCCTGCTCAAGTTCTCTCTCTACCTCCTCCAGCTTGGAGGTGTTGCGTGCTGCCAGGGCAACATTGTAGCCCTGTTTTGCAAACTCACGGGCGGTGGCAAGACCTATTCCCGAACTGGCTCCTGTAATAATTATGCTCTTCATTGCATCTTCCTATTTATTCTGTCTTTCCAAGAGCCCTGTCCTGAACGGCGTCGCCCTTGTATGCTCCGGCCTCAAGTTTCTTCTTTATCTCTTCAAATGCCTTGAGGGTGTACTCCACGTGCTCCATCTGGTGCATTGCTGTACAGATAAGTCTGAACATAATCACATCTTTAGGAACAACAGGGTAGATTACTACAGAGCAGAATATCTTGTAATTCTCTCTAAGGTCAATAAGTATGTTGGTAGCCTCAGGAACTGTTCCGTGAACAAAGACAGGTGTGATGCAAGCCTCTGCAGGACCAATGTCAAAGCCTCTCTCTCTGAGGCCGTTCTGCAGTGCGCGAGCAATCTTGAAGAGGTGCTTTCTTCTCTCGTCACCCTTGCGAATCATATCAAGTCTCTTGAGGTTGCCCTCTACAAATGCCATCGGGAGTGATTTAGCATAAATCTGGCTTCTCATATTATATCTGAGGAAGCCTATGATAGGCGCAGGACCTGCAATGAAGCCTCCGATGGATGCCATAGATTTTGCGTAGGCGCCAAAGTAGAGGTCTATGCCGTCCATTACGCCAAAGTGCTCTGAGGTGCCGGCACCGTGCTCGCCCATTACTCCAAAACCGTGAGCATCATCTATAAGTATGCGGAAGTTGTATTTCTGCTTAAGTGCAACCAGCTGGTCCAATATTCCAAGAGCGCCGGTCATTCCATATACGCCCTCTGTTACAAGCAGCACACCGCCGCCCTGCTCCTCTGCCTTCTTGGTTGCGCGGGCCATAACCTTCTCGCAGTCAACAATGTCGTTGTGGGCATATTTCATTCTTATACCCATATGGAGGCGAAGACCATCCATAATGCAGGCGTGGCACTCCTCGTCGTAAACCACAACATCTCTTCTGGTAAGAAGGCTGTCCAAAATGGAGATCATTCCCTGATAACCGAAGTTAAGCAGATATGCATCCTCCTTGTGCTCAAACTCTGCAAGCTCCCTCTCCAACTGCTCGTGGAGCGAGGTGTGGCCAGACATCATTCTTGCACCCATAGGGTAGGCGAGACCCCACTTTGCAGCAGCCTCTGCATCTGTTTTTCTAACCTCAGGGTCGTTGGCAAGACCAAGGTAGTTGTTGAATGTCCACGCAAGCACCTTTTTGCCGTTAAAGGTCATATAAGGCTGAATCTCTCCCTCCAGTTTAGGGAATGTGTAGTAGCCGTGAGCTCTCTTTCTGTACTGCCCAAGGGGTCCACCCTCGCTGGCAACTATTCTCTCAAATATATCCATTTGTATATAGGTTTTATATGCTATTCCATCAGTTTGATTCTCTCGCCTATGCGAAGAATCTTTGTCTTCTTAATCTTGTTGAGCCTGCAGAGCCTGCTTACAGAGACACCTGTCTTCATTGCTATGCGGCCAAGCGTATCGCCCTTCTTAACCTTCCAATATTTGGCAAGATTCTTCTCTGCATCTATCTTGTATTGGAACGAGGCTGCACAGAGGCTGTAGAAGGAGTTTTTTATCTTTCCGGTTTCAAAGTCAATCAAATCGTTGGGGTTGAGGGGAAGGCCAAGGTATCTTAGCTCAAAATGGAGGTGAGATCCCGTAGATCTGCCGGTGTTGCCGCCAAGTCCCAGAATCTCTCCCGCGCGCAGGGTATCTCCCACCTTTGCAATTAGTTTGGAGAGGTGCCCATATATAGTCTCAAGCCCGTTGAAATGCCTTATGACAATATATCTTCCATAGCCGCCCCTCATAGATTTGGAGATGCGAACAATGCCGTCGAAGGCACAACGTACAGAGTCTCCCTTGTAGAGTTTAAGGTCTATTCCGTTGTGCATACGCCATCTGCGCATTCCAAAGTTGGAGGTCACCTTGCCAAACCAAGGGTGTGCATAGCCTCTCAAATCTATGATTGTGGTATCTGTAATATCCGATATGGACGTCTTGTATGCATCCACTTTGCCATTTTTGTCAAAGGACTCCCACAAATCGGGAAGCTCCTCCTCCTCAAAAAAGCGCTCCTCGTACACAGGCGCAATAAGCGGGCGCATTCTCCATATTGTTGTATCCAGCGACACAACAAAACTCTCCGAAGAGGGCAGAATGCCCGCTGCGGTTGTGGCAGGAGATTTGGCCGCATTGGCAGCACTGCTCCGGATTGGGAGAAGAAGCAAGGCAAAAGAGATTGCAAAAGAGACAATAGCACAGATGCAGGCCCTGTGCAGCCATAATACTTTACTCTCTGATTCCTTGGCTCTCAATCTCATAGGCGCTCTGCTTTATGCGTCAATATTAGCATATTTTGCGTGCTGTTCTATGAACTCCCTGCGAGGTTCCACCTCGTCGCCCATAAGCATAGAGAAGATTCTGTCTGCCTCTGCGGCATTCTCTATGGTAACTTGGCGCAGGAGCCTCTTCTCAGGGTCCATTGTGGTATCCCAAAGCTGCTCGGCATCCATCTCTCCAAGACCTTTGTAGCGCTGAATGAAGAGACCCTTGTCGCTGCCTCCGGTGAGCTCCATTGTAATTGCTGCCCTCTCCTCATCTGTCCAGCAATACTTTTCTACCTTTCCCTTCTTAATGAGATAGAGCGGAGGGGTGGCGCAATAGACATAGCCGTTCTTAATAAGATCCGGCATATAGCGGAAGAAGAAGGTGAGGATAAGCGTGGTAATGTGGGCGCCATCCACATCGGCATCGGTCATAATGATAACCTTGTGGTAGCGCAACTTGGAGAGGTTAAGCGCCTTGCTATCCTCTTCTGTCCCGATGGTGACACCAAGGGCAGTGTAGATGTTGCGGATAGATTCGCTCTCAAAGACCTTATGCTCCATTGCCTTCTCCACATTGAGAATCTTACCCCTCAAAGGCAGAATTGCCTGGAATTCTCTGTTTCTGCCGGTTTTGGCAGTACCGCCTGCGGAATCTCCCTCTACCAGATAGAGCTCGCACTTCTCAGGGTCTCTGTTGGAGCAGTCTGCCAATTTGCCCGGCAGGCCTGCGCCGCTCATAACTGTCTTGCGCTGAACCAGTTCCCTTGCCTTTCTGGCAGCGTGGCGCGCCTGGGCTGCAAGGATAACCTTATCTATAATCTGTCTGGCATCCTTTGGATTCTCCTCCAGATAGTTATCCAGCGCTTGGCTCACAGCCTGACTTACGGCAGACATAACCTCCTGATTACCAAGTTTTGTCTTGGTCTGTCCCTCAAACTGCGGCTCTGCAACCTTAACGGAAATTACGGCTGTGAGGCCCTCGCGGAAGTCTGCAGGGTCTATGTCGAACTTAAGTTTGGAGAGCATTCCATTCTTATCTGCATAGTTCTTAAGGGTAGTGGTAAGTCCCCTTCTGAAACCGCTCAGGTGTGTTCCGCCCTCTATGGTGTTTATGTTGTTTACATAAGAGTGTACATTCTCAGAGAAGCCGTTGTTGTACTGCATTGCTATCTCTATTGGAATGCCGGTCTTGTCTGTCTCCAGATAGATTGGCTGGTCTGTGAGCTTCTCTCTTGTGCCATCCAGGTAGCTTACAAACTCAAGCAGACCCTTCTCCGAGTAGAAACGCTCCGATTTGTATGAATCTGTAGGCTCTCCATTCTCGTCTGTAAGTCTCTCCCGCAAATCTGTGAGAGTAAGGCTTATGCCCTTGTTCAGGAAGGCAAGCTCACGCAACCTTGCCGAGAGGATGTCGTAACTGTAGGTTGTGGTCTGGTAGAAGATCTCCTTATCTGGTTTGAAGGTTATTGTTGTGCCTGTCTTGTCGGACTCTCCCACTACCTTTACAGGGTAGAGCGGCACTCCCTTCGAGTACTCCTGCTCAAATATCTTGCCCTCTCTCTGAACCTCTGCCTTAAGGTAAATGGAGAGAGCGTTTACGCAGGAGACACCCACTCCGTGCAGACCTCCGGAGACCTTGTAACTGTTTTTGCTGAACTTTCCTCCGGCGTGGAGAACTGTAAGGACAACCTCCAGGGCGCTTCTCTTCTCCTTCTCGTGCATTCCGGTTGGGATGCCTCGACCATTGTCCTTTACGGTTATGGAATTATCTGCATTTATAAATACCTCTATATCTGTACAATAACCAGCAAGAGCCTCATCTATGGAGTTATCTACAACTTCATACACAAGATGGTGCAAACCTCTCTCTCCAACATCTCCTATGTACATGGACGGACGTTTGCGTACGGCCTCCAACCCCTCTAGCACCTGTATGCTGTCTGCAGAATAACTGTTGCTCTGCTCAATTGCTTCTCTCTCTTGTTCGCTCATTTTACATCAATTATTAAAACGAACAAAGATAGTAAATATTCATAAAAATACCTATATTTGTAGAGTGGAAAAAAGAGTGCAGGAGATGGAAAATCCAATGGAGCCCATTATTTTTCTGGAGGGTGTAAATATTGCCAACGACGACGGTGTTGTAATAAGAGACCTCTCACTCTCTGTGGAGAGAGGCGGGTTTGTCTACATTGTAGGCAAGGTTGGCAGCGGAAAGAGTACAATCATAAAGAGCCTTATTGCAGAGTGGCCAATAAAGAGCGGCATTGCCCGCGTGGGTGATTTTAATCTTGTAAAGATGAAGAGGCGTATGATTCCTTATCTTCGCAGGAGCGTGGGCGTGGTCTTTCAGGATTTTCAGCTCCTTATGGAGAGAACCATAGAGGAGAACCTGCTCTTTGTTCTTGAGGCCACCGGATGGCGCTCCCTAAAGCAGATGAAGGAGAGGGTGGGGGAGGT
>SFUD01000061.1 GCA_004561775.1 bacterium
CTCAAGAGCAAAATCTCCGCTATACTTTAAAGGAGAGAATTATAATGGGGCAGAGGGGTTAGAATTTGAGAAGCTTTTTTGGCTTGCCTGCCACAAACTCCTTCAGATAGAAGGGCTGGAAATAGGCAACATCCTCAAACTTACCCATCTCCAAAGCTTTAGCCGCAAGTCTTCGCATACCGGATGCTTGCGGCATCTTTTTTAAGAAGTGGGCATTTGGGCTAAGAGCGCCCTCAGAGGCCAGCAGCTCCTTAAACTTCTCCGCACCATTTCCGGTAAAGAGCAGAGTTGATTCTGAGAGCTGGTTTGAGTAGCTCTCCTTCTCCAGAATCTTGGCGCAGACGGGAGCCACCTCTTCCATCTCCCTGTTGTATGTGGCGGTATAGACCTCCATCCTTCTTGCGTCAATCATAGGCACAATAAGAAGATTACCGTTGCAGGACTCCACCATCTCTCCGCTGCTCTCCAGCGCGCACTCCGCAATGGTTGCAAGAGTGCTTACCCCAATAAGCGGAATGGAGGCGGCATAGCAGATGCCCTTAGCCACAGAGACACCAACACGCAGACCGGTATATGAACCCGGGCCTTTGCTTACAGCTACAGCAGCCAACTCACAGGCAGCAAGCTCGTTACCCTTCAAAAGCCTCTCAACAAAGGGCGCAACCACAGAGGCGTGGGCCTTGGGCTCCTCCAGATAAATCTCCTCAATAAGAGCGCTGCCATTTGATAACGCTACCGAACAGGCCTCTGTAGAGGTCTCTATCAAAAGAATTGGTCTTATCTCTTTCTTCATAGGCTCTTCTTTAATTTGCGGCAAAGTTATTCTTTTTTCACCAAAACAGAACTCATATTCTCAAGTTCTCTCCTTATGGTACTATAAGGGGCGCAGATAACACTCTCGCCCGCAGAGAGTCCGCCGGTAATCTCTATCAGCTCACCCTCCTGCACACCACATAACACAGGGCGCTCCACAGCAACTCCGGAGAGACTGTCGTACAGAAATATGACTCTTCTGCCCTCCCTCTGAGTAACGGCACTGAGCGGAATAGAGAGGGCATTCTCAGACCTTCCTGCCATAAGCAGCAGAGAGGCTGTCATTCCGGTAAGAGGCCTGTTGTCGCCACGCTGCAGCTTAAGCTCCTCTCTCGGCCCCTCTTCATCACTCCTCTCTCCAACAATTGCAACCTTAACGGGGTACTCTGTAATGCCCCCGGAAGAAGAGTTGCCGGAATAGCCATACTCCTCTCCAACGGGGGTGCAGCCAATGGATGTTACAATGCCGCAGAAGAGCCTTCCCTGCAGCGCATCCACCCTAATCTCCGCGCTATCCCCGCAGCAGACCTTTGCAATATCATTCTCATTAAGATTCACCTGCACCTCCATAGAGCCCATATCTGCAATGCAGAGCATAATGGTGCCCGCCATCTGACTTGTTCCCACAACCCGCTCGCCCAACTCTACATAAATCTTTGTAACATATCCCGATATAGGCGCATAAATAGTGCTCTTAAAGAGATTCTCCCTGCTCTCCTTAAGTTCTGCCCGGCAGGTCTCTATATTGTAGAGCGCCCCTCGCAGCTGTTCCAGGGCAATCTTGTAATCCCACTGCGACTCCTCATACTCCCTCTGAGAGAGTGCTTGATTGCAGAAGAGGAGAGAATCCCTTCTGAATCTTCCCTCCATCCGCTCCACATTAGCCTCCTGCTCCCTGCGCTCGGCCTCTGCAGCCTGCAGAAGCGCCTCTGCCCGTTCTACAGCAGAGAGGTAGATATCCTGCTTAATCTTTATTAGCAGAGTTCCTCTCTCCACCCACTCTCCCTCTCTGCACCCTATCTCCACAACCTCGCCGGAGACATCGGGAGAGATTCTGACCTCTTTAACAGGTTTTATCTTGCCGCTTGCCGGAATGCGCTCCACAAGAGTGCGCACCTGTGGCAGGGATATCTCCACCTCCGGCAGCTCTGCCTCTCCGCTGGAGAGGTATATAAGTAGAAGGAACGCAAGGGGCAGCAGCAGATAGCCCCTTCTCCATCTTGTAAAATATGCTTTAACTCTTCCCATAACTCTAAAAGAACTCCATTCATTTGCAGTAGCACTGCAGCAACATTCTGTTTAAAAGTAATTTGCAGAGATTTGTATCATACTCCAGGCGTGCCCTTCTGGCACTGCTTCTAGATACAATATACTCCATTCCGTTGGCAGATCCTGCATTAAAGCGCAGGGTGGCGCATCTTAATGCCTCCTCTGCCGCCCTAAGCCTCTCTTTGGCGGCCTCAACCTTTGCTTCTGCGGTTATGGCATTGTTCCACGCCTCCTCTAGCCTGCTCTGCAGGGCAAGCCGCTTCTGCTGCAGTTCCCTTCTGCTTATCTCCAGATTCAGCGCGGCATTTCTTCTGGCAAGAGATGCGCTCCTGCCATTAAAAATTGGTATGGCAGCCTTTATCTCCCACCTCCTCTCCATTATGGGAGAGTTGGAGGCGCCTCTGCTGTAGAGATAGCCTGCAGAGATTTTTGGCAATAGCGCCCCATAGGCGGCTTTAAGAGAGTACTCCTGCCGCAGGCTCTCTGCCCGGCAGGCCACAATCTCCGGGTCTGAATCTACAGATTGGCAGAGGTGCTCATAAGAGGGTAGGGGGTACTCCTGCAGCAGCCCCTCCAGCTCCAGATCCTCCAGATAAATCTCTTCCCGAAGAGCCACGGAAGAGCTCTTTCTCTCCATCCCGATGGCCTCCATAAGCCTTATGTTGCAATTTCTGAGATTGCCCAGAGACTCTATATGGGTCATCCTCTCCTCTCCAAGTTCTGCCTGCAGCTCCATAAGAGAGGACCTTGCCACCTTGCCGGCCTCCAGCTCTCTGGAGCATTGCTCAACCTGCGCCTCAAGAGCCTCTATTGCAGAGAGCGCATTATCTGCCATTCTCCTTGCCAGAAGCACATTTGCTGCAGCCTCCAGAACAGAGATTCTGACGCTTCTGCGGGCATAATCAAGCATTGCCTCCTGCACCTGCTCCCCGCATCTGCCGCTCATTTGATTATAGACTCTCTCCATACCTCCAAAGAGAAGCCAGCTGCCCTCAACCTCCAGATAGCTGCCATAAGTGTTGGAATGTGTCAGACGCGCCTCTATGCCTGGAAGGAACGCAGCATCCGCCTCTCTTCTGTTGTTTTTAGAGATGAGCACCTTGCAGCGCTCTGCCAGAAGTCCCGGCGATGCCCTCTGCGCAATCTCCAGGCACTCTTGCAGTGTTATACGAATGATATTGAGACTCTCTCCCTCTGCCGCTCCCCTCTCCGGCGGAGCAGCTCCCTGCAGGGAGAGTGCGCAACAACCGATAAAGAGGAAAACCGCAAGGGCAAAAAACCTCTGCAAAATAATCAATCTGCTCATCTCTCAAATAGATCTTTTTAACAAACAGGGCCTACAGGGTAGGCCCCATAAGATTAACCGTAAACGGCGCTCTGCTTCTTCTCCTTTTGCGCCTCTCTCATCTTCTCAATCATTCGGATGAGCCTTCCTATGAATCTGCCAATCTCTCTAACTATCTCGGCAATTCTTTCATCTCTGCCTCCATAGATAAGAGCGGCACGGGCATCGCTCAATTCTACAAATCCCTTCATACTATCTCTCCTCCTTTCTGCCTTCGTTTACTCCGCTCACAAAATCCCATAGATACTCTTTAAGGAATTTGCCAAGCCTCTTCAAAGCCTTAATGATTCCGCCGATAGAGATACCCCCTCTCAACTGCAACTGCGATTCTCCCATATAGAGATAACCGCTCTCTCTTAACTTGTTCTCTAACATATAGATGGTCATTATTAAATATTGTCCGCCAGATGGGCGCGCGGACTTCCGCCACAGTGCGCACTGTTTATCTTATCCAACTCTACAACGGAGTCTGCATAGTGCAGATTGCTCTCCTTGTGGGTTATCACAATAATTGTGGCGCCCCTCTCCCTAAGCCTCAGCAGAGTCTCAAAGAGCTTCCGCTCAGAACTGCTGTCCATAGAGGAGCTGGCCTCGTCCAGAATTATCCCCTTGGGCCTCCTGTATATCATTCTTGCAATGGCAATCTTCTGCATCTCCCCTCCGGAGAGAAGCGCTCCGCCCTCTCCTGTATTGGTAAGCACTCCCAAAGGAAGACGCGCCACAAGACTCTCCAACCCTGCCAGGCGCAGCGCCTCTGCAAGAGCCTCATTATCTACGGGGAGAGCTCCGCAGGTTATATTCTCCTCCAGCGTGGTGTTAAAGAGTTGAGGCTGTTGCGGCACCAGCAGAATATTCCTGCGCCACACCTTAAGCGGGTACTCCCTTATATCTCTTCCTCCCCACTTTATGCTTCCCGATTGTGGCTCCAGATCTCTCATAATAAGTTGCGCCAGAGTGCTCTTGCCGCATCCGTTGCTGCCTACTATTGCAGTAATGCTCCCCTTTGGCAGCCTGATCCATATATTCTCCAGCAACGGCGGCCTCCCGATGTGGCTGAAGGAGAGACCCTCCAGTACCAGGTCCGAAGAGTCCATCTCTGCAGGCGCATCAGGTGGAGCAGAGTCCGCTTCGGAAGCAAGGTTCATTATCTCAAAGAGCCTCTCTGCAGAGACCATTGCCTGGGTTATGAGGGTGTTGCTCTCTATAAGGTTGTTTATCGGGGCGGTGAAGAGGGTGCTAAGGGTGTAGAAGGCCACCAGGTCTCCCAACGAGAGCAACCCTCCAAAGAGAGCATATCCGCCGGCGGAGATAATTGTTACAGAGGCGCTTGTGGAGAGGGAGGAGGAGAGTGTGGAGACTATTGCGCCGCTCTTTCCGCTGCGGTAGAGAGTGCGTGTCATCTCTCTGTACTCTCCCTCTATTCTCTCTATTGTGAGCGCCTCCGCGCCATAGTGCTTTATTGTGGTTGCTCCCCTTAGCGAATCCAATACCCTTGATTCAAACTTTGCTCCGGCAATGGAGATAGCTCTGTTGTATCTCTTTCCAAGTCTGTGGCTTATGCGGTAGAGCAACAGATAGAGCGGAATGGTGCCCAGAAGCATAATTGCAAGATTCCGGTAAAAGGAGAACATAAGCCCAAAGGCGCAGAGCAGTGTTGCAATGCTTATGAAGATGGAGATTATTCCCTCGGAAATCAGGGCCCTTATATTAAAGGCGTCGTCCACTCTGGAGAGAATGTCTCCCGTTGAGTACTCTTTAAAAAAGTTAGCCGGCATTGCAAAGACTCTTCTTATGTAGCTTGTAACAAGCCTGTAGTCAATCTTCAGGCTATTTCTTACAATAAGCAGACTCCTCCCGTAGCCCACAGCGCCTCCAATTATGATGAGGGCATACAGAACTACAGACAAAAGGGTAAGCACCTCTCTCTCTCCGGCGGGCAAGGCATTGTCTATTAAATGTTTAAGAAAGAGAGAGTTGCTTACTCCTATAAAGACCAGGAGGGCGGAACCTGCCAATGCGCCACATATCTCCCCCACGTGGTTCCGCATCAACCTGGCAAAAATTCTTAATGTTTTTCTTTCCCTGGAGCCTCTTC
>SFUD01000062.1 GCA_004561775.1 bacterium
CGGTTATGTTGGAGGGGGTAAGGTTGCGCGTAATAGGCCTCTGTGCCAGAGCGGGCGAGAGCATTACCCAGCTGGTGGAGAGGGATAACGCCCTCTTTCTTCCATACAATTGCGCCTCTTTTGGCAGCAAGGGAGCCCTGTCGCTCTATCTTAAGCCGGCGGAGGGGCTTGCTCAGGCGGAGTTTATAGAGAGAGTCTCCGCTGCAATGCGTGCTGCAAGGAGGATTGCTCCGGCACAGAGGGAGAACTTCTCCATAAACAGATTATCTCTGCTTGCCGATTCTGCAGAGGAGCTCTTCTCTCTTCTGCGCAATGTGGGGTGGATTATTGCAGCCTTCTCTCTGCTGGTTGGAGGCTTTGGAATAGCCAATATAATGTACTGCTCCATAAAGGAGAGGACTCATATAATTGGAGTGCAGAAGGCTCTTGGAGCACGCAGAGGCGCAATACTGCTGCAGTTTCTTATGGAGTCTATTGCCATAGCCCTCTGTGGCGCCGTTGTGGGGATAGCTCTCTCTCTTGTTGCCATAGCGCTGCTTCCCGATGGTCTTATGGAGCTCTCCCTCACTGCAAATGCGCTCTGGTGCGGGGTGGCTACAGCCTTTGCGGTTGGGCTCTCAAGCGGTTATCTGCCTGCGCGCAGCGCATCGCTCTTGCCGCCGGCAGAGGCGCTATCTGCCAAATAATCGGGAAGCCTCTTCAACCATCTCTGTAAGGGCTATGAAATCCTCTACGGAGAGCTCTTCCGGGCGGCGCTCCATATACGGATGCTGCAGCAGTGGGCAATTTTGCAGTGCCGCGCCCTTTGCCCCTGCGCTCTGGCCACCCTGCAGAATGGATGCCAGGAGAGGTTTTATGGAGTTGCGAATGGTCTTGCGGCGCATTCCAAAGCATTGTTTTACAATCTGCTTAAAGAGAGCCTCGTTGCAGCCTAGGCTCTGGCGGCTGTTGCGCACAAGTCTTATTACTCCCGATTTTACCTTTGGCGGAGGGTTAAAGAGATTCTCGTGCACCGTGAAGAGATACTCTATGTTGTACCACGCCTGAAGGAGCACGGAGAGAATGCCATAGGCCTTGTTGCCCGGGCCGCTTGCCAGCCTCTCTGCCACCTCCCTCTGGAGCATACAGACAATCTGCGGCACGCATTGGCGGTAATCCAGAATCTTGAAAAAGATTTGGGAGGAGATGTTGTAGGGGAAGTTGCCTATTATATTAAAGTTGCCCTCCATTACGGCAGAGAGGTCCAGTGCCAGAAAATCCCTCTCATAGAGCGAGGGGGTAAGTTGCGGATAGTTCTCTTTAAGATAGGCTATGGATTCCCTGTCTATCTCTGCCACCTCCAGATTTACATTTGGAAGGGCAAGCAGATACTTGGTAAGCATTCCTGTGCCGGGGCCAATCTCCAGCAGATTGCCGGTTGGAGAGAGAAGCGAGCCTACAATGCGTTTTGCTGTGGATTCGTCTGTAAGGAAGTGTTGTCCTAAAGATTTTTTTGCCTTAACCTTCATAATGTATAACCTGTTTGGGCAAAGGTATCAAATTAATATATAAGAATAGTGGTTTTTTTGTACTTTTGCTTGCTAAAACAATTATGATATGTATAGAACAAAGAGTTGCGGCGAGCTGAGACTTGCCAACGCAGGAGAGAGAGTTACTCTTGCCGGATGGGTACAGAAGAGCAGAAGACTTGGTGGTATGACCTTTATAGATTTGAGAGACCGTTACGGCATAACTCAACTTGTGGTAGAGGCAACAGCGCCTGAGTCTCTTACAGAGGTGGCTGCCTCTTTGGGAAGAGAGTATGTGATTCAGGCAGAGGGAGAGGTTGTTGAGAGGGTTAACAAGAATCCCAAACTTCCTACAGGAGATATAGAGATTGTGCTCTCCTCTATCAATATATTGAATAAATCCGTAACTCCTCCATTTACAATAGAGGAGGAGAGTGACGGCGGAGAGGACCTTAGGGCAAAGTACCGCTATCTGGACCTAAGAAGAGCTCCGCTTCAGAGAGCGCTTGCGCTACGTCACCGTATGGCGCACGAGGTGCGCAACTATCTGGATGCGCAGAATTTTATGGAGATAGAGACTCCATACCTTATAAAATCCACACCGGAGGGCGCAAGAGACTTTGTGGTTCCTTCCAGAATGAACCCGGGCACCTTCTATGCTCTTCCGCAGAGCCCGCAGACATTCAAGCAGCTTCTTATGGTTGCCGGCTATGACAGATATTTCCAGATTGTCCGCTGTTTCAGAGATGAGGACCTCAGGGCAGACCGTCAGCCGGAGTTTACACAGATAGATTGCGAGATGTCCTTTGTGGAGCAGGAGGATGTGCTCAATACCTTTGAGGGTCTTATGAGAAGGCTCTTCAAGAATGTGCTGGATGTGGAGATTCCAAATCCTATTCCGCGTATGAGCTGGTATGATGCTATGGATAACTATGGCAGCGACAAACCGGATATAAGATTCGGGATGAAGATTAACAATATAACCTCGCTTGCTCAGGGCCACGGTTTCTCTGTATTTGATTCTGTGGAGTATGTGGGCGCAATTGCAGTTGAGGGTGCGGCAGAATATACCCGCAAGCAGCTGGATGAGCTTACAGAGTGGGTTAAGAGGCCTCAGATTGGAGCTAAGGGGCTTGTTTATATTAAGTGCAATGCAGATGGCTCCTTCAAATCTTCTGTAGATAAGTTCTACTCTCAGGAGCAGGTGAAGGCTATGGCAGAGCAGGCAGGCGCCAAGAGCGGAGACCTTGTGCTTATTCTCTGTGGAGCAAAGAGAAAGACTCAGGGTATGTTGGGCACACTCAGATTGGAGATGGGCAACAGGTTGGGCTTAAGAGACCCATTCAATTTTGCTCCGCTTTGGGTTGTGGACTTCCCGCTGCTGGAGTGGGATGATGAGACCAACCGTTTCTATGCAATGCACCATCCATTCACTGCGCCAAAACCGGAGCAGATGGAGCTCTTCTACAGCAACAAAAAGGAGGATTTGGAGAGGGTTAATGCCAATGCGTACGATTTTGTCCTTAATGGTACAGAGCTTGGTGGAGGCTCAATAAGAATTCACAATGCCGCTGTGCAGGAGAGAATGTTTGAGGTGCTTGGAATAAGCAAGGAGGATGCAGAGTACAAGTTTGGATTCATAATAAATGCCTTCAAGTTTGGCGCGCCTCCTCACGGAGGAATTGCATTTGGCTTCGACCGCGTCTGCGCGCTCTTTGGAGGCCAGGATACCATAAGAGACTACATTGCCTTCCCTAAGAACAATCAGGGCAGAGATGTTATGATAGACTCTCCTTCATATATAGATGCGGAGCAGATGGAGGAGCTCTTCCTTAAATCTACCGCTCCAAAGAGAGAGGAGTAGAGGAATTGGGAGCATAAATTATTGTATAATCTTTTAAATGTTGGAAATATGAGATTGGAAGAGAAGATTCAGCAGGATATAAAGGCGGCTATGCTTGCCAAGGAGAGAGAGAAACTGGAGTCGCTCAGAGCAATAAAGGCAGCCATCCTATTAGCCAAAACAGCAGATGGCTCGGAGAGCGTTGCAGATGACGCGCTTGTAAAGATTATTCAGAAACTTGTAAAACAGCGTAAAGAGACTGCTGTTATCTATAAGGAGCAGAATCGTCCCGAACTGGCAGAGAAGGAGCTTATGGAGGCCTCATATATGGAGGTTTATCTTCCAAAGCAGCTCTCGGAGGAGGAACTTACTGCAGAGATTAAAAAAATAATTGCAGAGGTTGGCGCTACATCTGCCAAAGAGATGGGCAAAGTGATGGGTGTTGCCAGCAAGGCGCTTGCCGGAAAGGCAGATGGAAGGGCAATCTCCACAATAGTAAAGAGTCTGCTCTCCTAACAGTTGCACCTTTGTACAATAATAGAGGTGACTCAAAGTCTTTGGACTTTAGGGTCACCTCTATTTTTATAGTCTAGGCAGCCGGACTCTTAGCGTCTGCGGGCGCCGTGCTTGCGGCCGCCTCTCTTACCAAAGAGTCTCTTAAGGATGAGGGATACAAGTATAAGCGCAACTATTGCAATAACTATAACTGTAGTGTAGCTTGCATTGTCTCCCTTTATGCGTGACCACATAGAGATAAGCTCCTCTGTGTGCTCGCCCCAGTCGTGCTCCATATCGCAACGTGCAATTACGGTGCTGTCCGGATACATTACAGGATTGGCGCGAACGGAGTCTGCCTCAGGTCCAAAGAAGTAGGTGAGGTTGATAGGGTCGTAGGAGTCATCAATGTTTGCCTCCAGAACCTCCGGCGCCTTGCTTGCGCTTACATAGCCAATCACATCCACGTTTCTTACGGTAATGTCCGGGCGGCAGAGGAAGTTAATGAAATACTTTGCAGCCTTAACGTTTTGGGCATATTTAGGTATTACCCAACCGTCAAACCATACGGTACTGCCCTCCTCCGGAACGCTGTAGCGCAAATCTACGCCAACCTCTGCGGCCTCTTCAATTGCCCATACGGCATCTCCGCTCCAAGAGAGGTTTACATAACCGCGCTCCTGTACCATCTGCTCCTTTCCAAAGTCTGCCTCCCAGCCGGCAATATTATTCTTGACGCCTTTGAAGTACTCCTCAACATCTGCTATATTCTTGCCTGATGGATCGTAATACATAAGAGACCTTCTGGAAATGAGGCTGTCTGCAATCTCCTTTGCTCTAAGGTGAATGAGCATTACGCAATACATATCCCTTGCGGCATCCTTAACAAAGAGTTTGCCTGCAAACTTCTCATTTTTAAGAATTCCCCAGGTAGAGGCCTCCTGGTCTGTAACATATTTTCCATTGTAGAGAATACCTGTTGTACCCCACATATAACCTACCGCATAGTCGTTGGCATCTTTGCCGTTGCCCTCTATAAGGCTAAAATTCTTTTTTATGTATGGAGAGATATTCTCATCTATATAGTTTGGCGTCTCTCCAAAATCCCTGTCTATAGGGAGCAGAAGGTCCTTTGCCAACATCCTCTCAATAATGTAGTCGGATGGACAGACAAGGTCAAAGTCCTCGTGCCCCTTCTCAATTTTGGAGAGGGCTGTCTCATTAACATCAAATGTCTGGTAGATTACGGAGACCTTCTCGCCGGTCTGCTCCTCGTACCATTGTTCAAACTCTGGGAGAATACTCTCGTCTATGTAATCTCCCCAGTTGTAAACCTTTAGAAGAGCACCTCTATCCTCGCCGCAGGCAAAGAGTACAAGTGCCATAACAATTAAAAGAAAGAATCTTTTCATTTAATGATTAATAGTTGTAATTGGTTGTTAATAAATAGGTTAAAAAGTGTCTGTCTATGAGAGAATCAGCGCTTTATGCTCTTTCTCTGGCGGACGTTAATAATTATCAGCAGAATGAGTACAGCTGTAAAGATCATTGTCATAAGCGGCCTCAGCTCCGGGGTAAGACCTCCTTTGCGGGCA
>SFUD01000063.1 GCA_004561775.1 bacterium
ACCGGCGTCAACTGCCGCACGGGAAGCGCCAACCTCTGCGCCAAGGGTTTTGGCAAGGTCGAAGATAAGTTTGAAGTTCTCCTTGCTGCCAACACCGTAGCCGCCGGCTACGATTATCTGGGCACCCTTTATATCTATCTTTCTCTCCTCAATCTCGCGGCTGATAATCTTTACTGCAAAATCTGCATCTGTAAGAATCTTCTCTACATCCACTCTCTCTATAGAACCCTTGGCAGGAGAAGCAAGAGGCTCCTTCTTCATAACGCCCTCGCGAACGGTTGCCATCTGAGGCCTGTGGTCTGGATTGACAATGGTTGCAATGATGTTTCCGCCAAATGCAGGACGAATCTGATAGAGCAGATTCTCCCATTTGTTGCCCTTAGCGTCCTGGTGGTCTCCAATCTCCAGACTGGTACAGTCTGCTGTAAGACCGCTGTGAAGCGCGCTTGAGATACGTGGCGCAAGGTCTCTGCCAATGCAGGTTGCTCCAAAGAGCGCAATCTGAGGTTTAATCTCCTTGAAGAGATTTATTATTATAGATGCATACGGAAGAGTGCGGTAGAACTCCAACTGTGGAGACTCTGCAAGAAATATCTTCTCTGCACCGTAAGCATAGAGCTCATCTGCAAGGCCAGCCACATTGCTGCCTATAAGGAGAGCCTCTGTCTGACAGCCAAGTTTGGCTGCAAGTCCTCTTGCCTTGGTTAAAAGTTCAAGGCTTATGTCGCATAACTTGCCGTTATCGGTTTCGCAAAATACTATGATGTTGTTCATTACTCTCTTTTTTAAAATTAACCAATTGTGTGGCTTGCAATAAGCTCCTGAATGAGGGAGTTGATATCTTCGTCTGATGAGGAGAGCACCTTTGCCTCCTTAGCCTGGAAGACAATGTTCTCTACCTTCTTAACCTTGGTAGGGGAGCCGGAGAGGCCGTAATTCTCCTCCTGACCGCCTACATCTGCAACTGTCCACTCATTTATCTTAAGATAGCCGTGGTCGTCCAAAGAGAGGATGCAATTCTGCATCTGCGCATTCTCGGTAGCGGTTCTGGCATATTTGTATTTCATAACAAACTTTGCATTTCTTGGTCTGCAGGCAGCTGCGGTTGCGTGAACTGTAACCAGCGCAGGCAGGGTTGACTCTACAGTCTCCACGCCACGCTCCAGTCTTCTCTTTACAACCACACTCTTCTCTGTAATCTCAAGAACCTCCTCTGCATAGGTAACCTGAGGAATGTTAAGTTTCTCTGCAACCTGAGGTCCAACCTGCGCAGTATCTCCGTCGATAGCCTGACGGCCGGCAAAAATAATATCGGGATTAATCTTTTTAATTGCCTGAGAGAGGGCATAAGATGTAGCAAGTGTGTCTGCACCTGCAAATTTTCTGTCTGTTAGAAGGATACCGTTGTCTGCACCTCTGTAGAGAGCATCTCTGATAATGTCTGCTGCTCTGAAAGGGCCCATTGTAAGAAGAGTTATCTCTGTCTGAGGATATTTATCCTTAACCTGAAGAGCCTGCTCCAATGCATTCATATCCTCCGGATTGAAGATAGCAGGCAGAGCCGCACGGTTAACCGTACCCTCCGGTGTCATGGCATCCTTGCCTACGTTTCTTGTGTCCGGAACCTGTTTTGCCAGGACTACGATTTTAAGTTTTTTATTCATATCGGTGATTATATAAATTTGTGCAAATTTAGGTTTTTGTGTGGAAATGACCAAATTTCGGATAAATAGATTAAATTTGCGGGTTATTCATTTTTTTTGAGAGACTATGGAGATTTCAGCAAAGTACTCGCCGCAGAATACAGAGGATAAATGGTATTCTTACTGGTTAAAAAACAGATACTTCCATTCTGAGCCGGATGGAAGGGAACCATATACAATAGTAATTCCGCCACCTAACGTAACCGGCGTGCTGCATATGGGCCATATGCTAAACAACACAATTCAGGATGTGCTTGTAAGACGCGCCAGAATGAAGGGCAAAAATGCCTGCTGGGTGCCGGGAACAGACCACGCCTCCATTGCAACAGAGGCCAAGGTGGTTGCCAAGCTGAAGGCAGAGGGGATAGAGAAGTCGCAGCTAACCAGAGAGGAGTTTATGAAACACGCCTGGGAGTGGAAAGAGAAGCACGGAGGCATAATTCTGGAGCAGCTGAAAAAGCTTGGCGCAAGTTGTGACTGGGAGAGAACCCGTTTCACAATGGAGCCGGAGTTGAGCAAGGCAGTAATAAGAACATTTGTCTATTTCTACAAAAAGGGGCTCATCTACCGCGGAGTCAGAATGGTAAACTGGGATCCTGTGGGGCTCACAGCCGTCTCTGACGAGGAGGTTGTTCACAAAGAGACCAAATCCAAACTCTACTACCTAAGATATTATGTCTCAGAGGAGGGCAAGATGAGCAACAAATATATAGTAGTTGCAACCACCCGTCCGGAGACCATAATGGCAGATGCAGCAGTCTGCATAAATCCAAACGACAGCCGCTACCATTGGCTTAAGGGCAAGAAGGTCTTCATACCTGCAGTGCACAGAGAGATACCTATAATAGAGGATGAGTATGTTACAATGGATTTTGGAACAGGCTGCCTTAAGGTAACCCCTGCGCACGATGTAAATGACTATGCGCTTGGCATAAAGCACAACCTGCCAGTGCTGGATATAATAGACGACCACGGCTGCATTAAGGAGAATGCCACAATTCTGGTAGGGCAGGAGAGATTCCAGGCCCGCGAGAACATTGTAAAGATGCTGCAGGAGGCCGGAGAGATGGAGAAGATAGAGGATTATATCTCCCCTGTAGGGCACTCTGAGCGCACAAATGCAGTAATAGAGCCAAAGCTCTCTATGCAGTGGTTCCTAAAGATGGATGCGCTTGCGCAAACTGCTTTGGAGTCTGTGGAGAGCGGCAGGATTAAGCTTATTCCCGACAAATACCGCAACACCTATCGCCACTGGATGGAGGAGGTTAAGGACTGGTGCATCTCCAGGCAGCTCTGGTGGGGCCAGCAGATACCTGCATACTACCTGCCATCGGGAGAATATGTAGTGGCGGAGAGCAGAGAGGAGGCTCTTGAGCAGGCGCGCAAGATTAATCCCGACATTAAGGCGGAGGAGCTCACACAGGACCCTGACGTGCTTGATACCTGGTTCTCCTCCTGGCTCTGGCCAATCTCTGTCTTTGACCCGCAGAAACCGGGCAGGCCGGAGGCTGCGCCAAATGCAGACCTTGCGTACTACTATCCTACAAATGACCTTGTTACCGGACCGGACATTATCTTCTTCTGGGTAGCAAGGATGGTTATGGCAGGAGATGAGTTTATGGGCAAGGAGCCATTCGGGAATGTCTATTTTACAGGCATTGTAAGAGACAAGTTGGGCAGAAAGATGTCCAAGACCCTTGGAAACTCGCCGGACCCGCTCAAGCTCATAGAGGATTACGGCGCAGATGCGGTGCGTCTTGGAATGCTCCTCTGCAGCTCTGCAGGAAATGACATTCTCTTTGATATAAGTCAGGTAGAGCAGGGCAGAAACTTTGCAAACAAGATATGGAATGCATACAGGCTTGTTAAGGGATGGGAGGCAGAGAGCTCCAAAGAGCAGCCGGAACAGAGCAGGCTTGCAGTAGAGTGGTTTGCAAACAAACTTAACAAGACAATAGAGCAGATGGACGACCATTGCTCCAAATTCCGCCTCTCCGATTCGCTTATGTGCATTTACAAATTCTTCTGGGACGACTTCTGCGCTTGGTATCTGGAGATTGTAAAACCTGCATACGGAGAGAAGATGGATATGCAGACCTACAAGGCAACATTGGGCTTCTTTGATGCTCTGCTAAAGATGCTCCACCCATATATGCCATTCATAACAGAGGAGTTATGGCACGCCCTTGAAGAGAGAAAAGAGGGTGAAACAATTATGTTACAGGCTCTTCCCGAAGCAAAACCGTGGTCTCTTAAGGTAGAGGAGGCCTTTGATACTGCCGCCTCTGCAATAATGAACATAAGAAGTATAAGGCAGAGCAAGGGCATCTCTCCAAAAGAGCCGCTGCAGCTCCTTGCAAAGGCGCCTTTTGAGCCTCTTATGGCACCTGTAATAAGAAAGATGGCAAATGTCTCCAAGGTAGAGGTTGTGGAGGCGTTCGACTCGGCAGAGGAGGGCGCAAACTTCCTGGTTGGCACAAATGAGTTCTTTGTACCGCTCAACGGCCTTATAGACCAGAAGGAGGAGAGGGCTAAGATAGAGGCGGAGATTGCTCACCTTACAAAGTTCCTTGCAGGCGTAAATGCCAAACTCTCCAACCAGAAATTTGTGAACAATGCGCCCGCTGCAGTTGTTGCTGTTGAGAAAAAGAAACAGAGCGACGCAACACTTAAGTTGGAGAGTCTTAACGAGCGTCTGAAGAGACTTAACTAGGGATAGAATTTTGTAATGGACTATTTTAAGGGCCTGGATAGCAAGGAGGTAGAGAAGAGCAGGGAGGAGTTTGGTTCCAACACCCTCACGCCGCCCAAGCGTGAGAGGTGGTACCATCTCCTCTTGGAGAAATTCAAAGACCCAATAATAAAGTTGCTTATAGTAGCGGCAATCTTATCGCTCATAACCGGTTATTTTAACGGTTCTATGATAGAGAGCATTGGCATTGTTATTGCCATATTGCTTGCAACCTTCATTGCCTTCATAAATGAATATCGCGCCGGAAAGGAGTTTGATATTCTTAATAAGGTTAATGACAATACCCCTGTGAAGGTATGCAGGGAGGGTGCGGTTGAGACTATACCCAAGAGCCAGGTGGTAAAGGGTGATATTGTTATTGTTGAGCAGGGCGACGAAGTTCCCGCAGACGGCACCTTGCTGCACTCTATGGACCTTAAAGCAGATGAGTCGCAACTTAACGGAGAGAGCAAACCAAGCGCCAAGAGCCACATAAAGGTGGAGGAGTACTCCGGAGCATACTCTCCAAATATGCTCTACAGGGGTACTACTATATCGCAAGGCGAAGGAGTAATGCTTGTAACAGCCGTTGGAGATGCCACGGAGATTGGACGCACCGCCCGTCAGGCAGCCTCCATTACCGGCAACAAGACCCCTTTGGACAGGGAGCTTGGCAGGCTGGGTTCTCTTATCGGGAAGGTGGGCATTGCAATAGCCGTATTGCTCTTCATCTCCCTAACAACCAGAGATATAGTGCTTGGCATAATCTCTCTGGAGAATCCCTGGCTTGTAAATGTGGATATTCTTCTGCGTTTCTTTATGATATCTGTTACCATAATTGTGGTTGCAGTTCCGGAGGGGTTGCCTATGAGCGTAACCCTGAGTCTGGCATACAGTATGCGCAAGATGACTGCCGGCAACACTCTGGTGCGCAAG
>SFUD01000064.1 GCA_004561775.1 bacterium
CTGCATTATAAGAACCTATGAGCCTGCTCTCTACAGTAATTCTCTTATTCTTTGTCTGACTCTCCGTAGGACGTGGATAGAGCATTGTCTTCTCCGAATAACCGTAGAGCGGATTTGGAATGGAGAGCCGCAGTGTGGGATTCTTCAGAGTGCAGGGGAGAATCTCCGCCCTGTCATTTACAACCCCGTAAGGCACATAGTGCAGCTCTTGCCTCTTTGCAAGCATCTGCGCAATATATGGGTTATCCACATTTATAAAGGCTATGCGGCGGTGGGCAAGGAGGTCGTCCAGAAGTTCTCCCTTTGTCTGCATAACCCCCTCAAGAGAGCCAAAACCCATAAGATGCGCCTTGCCTATGCTGGTAATAAGGCCAAAGGTAGGGCATACAATCTCCACCAGCCTCTTAATCTCTCCAGGCGCGCTTGCCCCCATCTCTATAACAGCCGCCTGAACAGATTTGTCCAGCTTTAGCAGAGTAAGCGGAACGCCTATATGGTTGTTAAGATTTCCCTCCGTGGCAAGCACATTATATCTCTTTCTCAAGACAGCGGCAATTAGCTCTTTTGTGGTTGTCTTACCATTTGTGCCGGTAAGAGCCAGCACAGGGATATGAAACCTCAACCTATGATATCTTGCAAGCGCCTGCAGAGTAGAGAGCACGTCGTCCACAAGAATAAGAGCATTGGAGGAGCCAGCCCTCTCCAGGAGTGCAGGGTTATCCACCACAGCATATTTTGCCCCCTGCTCAAGCGCCTGCAGCGCAAAGTCGTTGCCATTGAAACTTGCCCCTTTAAGAGCAAAGAAGAGAGAGTCCTTTACAATCTTTCTTGTATCTGTACATACCCCCGCGGACTCCATAAAGAGCTGATGGAGCTCCACAATCTTCTCATTTGCCTCTGCCATTACCTCTTCTCCCCCAAACCTGTAGAACCAAAACCGCCCTCGCCCCTTGCTGTCTGCGAGAGCTCCTGAGCATCCTCCCACTCAACTCTCTTATGCTCTGCCACTACCATCTGGGCAATGCGCTCACCCCTCTGAACCGTAAAGGGCTCCTTAGAGAGATTAACCAGAATAACCTTAATCTCCCCTCTGTAATCGGCATCTATTGTACCCGGAGTATTCAGCACCGTTATTCCAAATTTTGCCGCCAGTCCGCTTCTTGGCCTTATCTGCGCCTCATAACCCTCCGGCAACTCTATAAAGAGACCGGTAGGAATCATTGCCCTCTCCAGAGGAGCAATCACCACAGGCTCATCCACATTTGCCTTAAGATCCATACCGGCAGAGAGCGGAGTAGCGTAAAAGGGATTCTCAAATCCCGATTTGTTAAGAATCCTAACCTTCATAATTATAACTGTAAGCTTTATTTCTCTTAAAGTTGTAAAGATAGCAAAAAAGCATATATGCCGCTATAAAGAGCGTATTGAGAGCCAGCTTTAGAGCCATAGGAACCTCCCCTGCCAGCCGCTCCAGGCAATAATCCGCCCCCTGCGCCAGCAGCATAAGCAGCACTCCAAGGGCAATATTTGCCATAATCCTGCGCCACCTGTAAGGGATTGGATAATATTTATTCCCAAGCTTAAGACTATAGAGCAGCATAACAACAACACTAAGCAGGTGCGCCGCCACAGAGGCCCAATAGGAGAAGAGCGGCATAAAGAGAATATTCACTGCCGCCGTAACCGCAAGACCTGCAATGGTAATATTTATTGCATACTTTGTCTGACCGCTCAACTTGTACCACATAGAGACATTAAAGAGCATTCCAAGCAGCATATAGGAGATGAGCATAAATGGCACAGTGCCCATTGCCCCTCTGAAATCCTTTCCAAGAATAAGACCTATAAGGTCTATATAGAGGGTTACCCCAAGGAATATGAGCATACAGAAGGCCACAAAATACTCCATAACCTTGGCATACAATTCTCCCGATCCCTTCTCCCGATTGCGTGCAAAGAAGAAGGGCTCCGCCGCATATCTGAACATCTGAATGAAGAGGTTCATTATAACTGCAAGTTTTACCGCTGCCTGATAGATTCCCAGTTCGGCCCGCCAAGAGAGCGCATCGGGAGCATAAAAACGGAAGAGTATCCTGTCCAGGCTCTCATTTACAATGCCGGGAAGGCCCGCAATCATAATGGGCAGGGAGTAGAGCATCATACTGCGCCATAGCTTTGGGTCTATGGCAAAGCGCATACGCAGCAGGTCCGGTATAAAGAGCAGCGTGCATAGGATGCAGCTGAGCAGCACTGCAAAGATTATGTATGAGAAATCTGCCTGTGCCGGAATAAAGTTGAGCAGCAGCGAATCGGGATGCGCGGCAAAGTAGGCCGGAGCGCCAAAGAAGAGGAGCAGGTTGAAGCCCAGTTCGCTCAAAATCTTTATGCTCTTAAGGAGCGCAAATTTAAAGGCTTTGCGATAGTACCTTAGCCTTGCAAAGAGAATGGCCGTAGAGGCATCCAGCAACATTATGCCACCCACATATATAATCATTGTGCCATAGCCCTGGTAGCCCATAAGGGAGGCTATCTCTCCATTAAAGAGCAGAACTGCAAGGAAGAGAGCCAAAGAGAGCCCAAATACGGTTACAACGGCATTTGAGAAGGGCCGCTCCACCTCCTTCACCTTGTTTGCAAAACGGAAACAGCCGGTCTCCAGCCCAAGCACAAGAGCCACCTGCAGCACCGCAATGTAGGACATAATCTCCGAGTAGGCGCCATACCCATCCTGCGAGAGGATACGGGTATAGATGGGTACAAAGAAGAAATTTATCATTCTGGCAAGAATGGTGCTCATTCCATATATCACCGTCTCCCCGGCCAGCCTCTTTAGTGGATTTGCCATAACCTTAAAATGCTAATTTTCCAGCGCCTTCTTCTTAAAGATAAGGAAGCCTATGTTAAGTTGCGGATACCATTTGTAATCTCCCTTCTGGTAATATGTGCAGGAGAGGGAGATTGGTCCAATAGGGAGCTGCCATACCAATGCGGCATTTGCCGTAATTGCTCCGGAAGGGAATCTTCCCGAATAGTGGTATTTTCCCTCTCCGTCGTTGACTATCTGCCTATAGGAGCGGAAGTACCATATTCCCGTGTGCAGATAGAGATTGCTTGAGAAGTTGAGCACCGGCATAATGCCCATTCCAAGATATGTATGTGCCCTGTAAGCCTCCATAATAAGCGTCTTGCTGTGCGGAGTAGGCTCAAAACTCTGCATACCCATCATTGTTGAGATATAATCGCCAAACTGCGCCTGGGAAGAGTAGACAAGCTCTGCCAGATACCCCATAGAGAGCCACTTGTTTATGTAATAATATGCCTCCGAGCTTATCTTCATTGAGAGCACATTGCGGTTTACCTTGCCGGGAACGCTCTCCTCCTGATTTGTGTCGCCATTCAAAAACTTGCCGTGCCCATAGAAGTAGCGAAAGTTCAGAGTCTGATTGGCGCCCCTTGTGGGATAAATGGCATAGTTCTGGGAGTTCCGCTCAATTGAGAGCATAGGAGAGACAAAATTTATGCGGGTCTTATCCTCCCTCAAGGTGCCGTCGGGAGCAGTGGCAGCTCCATATCGGGAGTAGATGTAGAGTATCTCTCCCCCTGTTGTAGAGACCTCTGCAAGAATGCTCTTGTTCATAACAAGAGAGCGCCCAAGGGTGAACCTGGAGAATATCTCCCTTCTCTGGATATTGTCCGGCATATGGTTCATTCGGAATATGTTCTGATTGCCGCTGTAGTAGTCGAAGAGGTGCGCCACAGCCTCTACCTTGTAGAAGAGGAATGCGTTCTGATGGATATCCTGACGCAGGGTGATATCTCCTCCATTGTAATATTTTCCAATATTGACTCCTACGGAGAGCCTTAGCGGAGAGGAGCCGAAGTGAGTGTAGGAGAAGCCCATATATCCCTGATTTAGCGAGGATGAGGAGATGTTTCCTCCTATGTACAGATTTATTGGCGGCGCAGGGGTAACCTTAAGTTTAAGGTTGAAGAGCGAGTCTGATTCCTCCTTGCTATAGTAGGGATAGAAGGTCTTTACAAGTTTTGTTGCAGTTACCCTGTTGTAGCCCCGCTTCAGTTTTGTCATACTCATATACTCTCCCTTACCGTCGGTAATTGTCTTTGTAATGAAAGCGCGCTGCCTGGGATTCATATTCTCGCTCACCTCTATGTTGTGGCTGAACTTAAGCTCCTTGAACTTGGACCTGAAGGCCTCTCTCTTTGCTGCCAGCTCTGCCGCGCTGCGCCTGCGGGAGATGCGCTCCTTTATCTGTGGCATAAGTTCCATTGCATATCTGTAACCCCGCTCCACTATCTCATCTATCTTGTCAAAGTCCATCAGCTTATAGTCAAACTCTCCGGAGATAAGGATTCCATCCTCCTGCGGTATGTCGTAACCGGTCTGGGTCATAAGCATATTGGTAACTTGTCCCACCAGGTCGTCCTCGTCCATCTCCATTGTTCCCTTTACACATTTGGAGCCTATGATTATCTCCGGCCTGTAAATCTCCTTCATCTCCTGCCAGGGAAAATTGTTGTAGAGACCGCCGTCAAAGAAGAGGGTGCTATCTATAGTAATGGGTTTGAAGTAGATGGGATATGTCATTGATGCCCTTACGGACGCGCCCAGATTGCCGCTTCTGCAGATGTATGCCCTCTTCTCCTTAATATCCGATGCAACACAGAAGAAGGGCACCATAAGGGAGTCGAAATTAAAATTGCAGGCCTGCGATGCCGGAGTAAAGAGTTCCAGCACGGCAAGATCCATAGAGTATGGGGAGATTATGCTTGTAGGAAGGGAGAATCTCCATTTGTGACCCCTCTCCGCCCCTGCTGCGTGAGCGCTCTCCGGCGCGGATGATCTCCTCTCCAAAGAGACGGCAAACATCTTTGGCGTTGGGTCATCTCTGTAAAAGGAGGAGGCATATCTGTACTCCGGCTCTCCCTTATACCAGGATTCAAATTCCCTGGTCTTGAAGATATCCTGCATCTGATAAGGGTCCATCCCTATTGCATAGAGCGCACCTATTATGCCGCCCATAGAGGTTCCTGCAATGTAGTCTATAGGGATATTGTTCTCTTCAAGCGCCCTTATCACCCCTATATGGGCAAGGCCCTTTGCTCCGCCGCCACTAAGCACCAGTCCTACTCCACTCCTCTGCTGCCCATCGGGAGCGGGCATCTCCTGCAATGCAAAGAGCTGTAAAGGCGCCATAAAGAGCATACAGAGAAGCAGAAGAGGCAACTCTGCGCATAACTTTGCAGGGCTTTTATGCAGTATCTTACAGAATCTCATAACAGATAAAGAGCTTGTTCCCTATTAGGGTTCAAAGATAGTAAAAATGAGAGTGCTTT
>SFUD01000065.1 GCA_004561775.1 bacterium
AGTAAGCTCTGCAGCAGTCTTCACCAAGTACTCCTTTTTGATGTATGAGCAAAGGAGTGTGTATAGCTCTTCGTCTGTCAAGAAGATAGAATCCTTTAATCTGGCTGCTATTAGACTGAATGCTTCTGAGTTACGTGTAAGAGAATTGAAATAACTCCTGGCATCCCTGAACATGCTTTCTCCGAGTTTGACATCGCAGAATGATGGAATAAATGGCATTGAGTTAACTTCTCTTAAATCTGCCAATGACGCAATGTTTTTTGTGTGAAGCAAAGCCCTTTGATCCAGGATAGGAAGTTCTCCCAACAGCGATGTATTCAGGAATTCAATCCATGGGCAGAAATATGCACAACCTCCTCCCCACAGGTATGAGTACGGTGTGTATGCCGGATTGGCAACATACGCATTCCGATTTGCATAAATAATTTCATTACGCAGAGACTGAAGACTTTCTATCGGAAGAATACCCATTTTAAACTGACTCCAATCGATAGCCCGTTGCCTCTTTGGGAATGCCATTTTGAGTCTTACTGCAAATAGGTCAAATGCCTTAACGCAATTTTCCCGATGGCCAGCTAGAATCAGATGTACGTGGTTGGTCATCAATTCAAATGTAAGTGCCCGCACCTCTTTGCTTAAATGCAATGATGTTGCCAGAGACCACATACCTGCATTGAAATCCTCGTTACAGCAGAAGATGTTATGCATCTTTGTCCCATCTGTATACACATGCCAATACGGTCCGTTAACAATAAATATACTTTCACAAATCCTCTCTTTCTCCGAAAAGCTCAGAGCACTATAATCCTTCTTCATAAATTTATAGTTTAACAATTGTAATTCTTCCCTATGTCCTATTGCTCGGCCAAAAAAACAGCCATTTTCTTGGCCTAAGTCTCCTATCAACCTTCATTGGCCAGGAAAAAGGCCCATTTCTTGGCCGGTTAATTCTTCATTGACCAGAAACATATCTCACTCATCATACGCCAGCGTTGCAATGGAGATTCTGCACCTGTAGTGGCTGTGGAGCAGCAGCGCGCAAGCCTGGAGCGTTGCGCCCGTGGTAAGCACATCATCTACAAGCAAGATATGGGCATCATATAATCCTTCATATTCTCTTCCCGATAATGCAAAGGCATTCTGCACATTAAGCGCCCTGGACTCCTTGTCTTTCGCAGTCTGGGTTTGGGTAAACCTGCACCTGCGCAATGAACCGGACGCCATGCGGGGCAATTTGGCATCTGTGCAGGAGTTCATTCCTTGCAGAATACCCTCTGCTATAAGTTGCGACTGGTTATAACCGCGCTTTAGTTTGCGCCGCCAATGCAGCGGCACCGGCACTATGTAATCTATTGAGGAGTTGCCGCCTATCCTCTCTCCCAGTTCCCTGCCCATCACGCGGGCCAGCCTGGTGGAAGAGGCATATTTGATGGCATAAATAATCTTCTTATAATTATCCCTGTAGAAAAATAGCGAGTATTGCCTCTCCAATGGCACCTTTGCAGAGAAGGACTCCTCCGCAGCACCTTCTTTATAGCACCACTGATAACTGTAGGGCATATCTGCCCTGCAGGGAATGCAGAGATATCTCTCCCCTCCAACAAGGGGTCGGTTGCAGACAATGCAACGCTTGGGAAAGAAGAGGCACCAGAGCGACTCGGCCCAGAGCCGCATTGCGCCAAGAAGGGATTTGGCAGAATTTTGACCCATAAACACCTTGTAATAAAGTAGCTTAGGCACAAAGATAGAGCGGTTGCAGAGTGCGACAGATAATCGGGAGTAAAAAAATACAATAATCTTTTGCAGTATTGATAAAGCGCTATATCTTTGCACTTGGAAAGTGGAGAGATTTGACTGCTTGCAACCACAATAAAAAATGCTAAAACGAATTTATACAGGGCACCTGCGGCGCCCGAAGATTATTGACAAAGCAGCCCCGTCGGAGGCTGTTTTTTATTTTTTTGAAAGAAGAGATATATGAACTATTTATTTACATCGGAGTCAGTCTCCGAGGGGCATCCGGATAAGGTTGCCGACCAGATATCTGATGCTGTTCTGGATGAGTTTCTGCGTCAGGACAGGGATTCAAAAGTAGCCTGCGAGACCTTTGTAAGCACAGGTCTTGTTGTAGTTGGAGGAGAGGTGCGTTCAGAGGCCTACGTAGATATCCAATCAGTGGCTAGAGGTGTAATAAACAAAATAGGTTATACCAAGGGTGAGTATATGTTTGACGGCAACAGCTGCGGTGTTCTCTCAGCCCTGCACGAACAGTCGCCGGACATAAACCGCGGCGTTGTTGTAAAGAAGAGAGAGGAGCAGGGAGCAGGAGACCAGGGAATGATGTTCGGATATGCCTGCAAGGAGACAGAAGACCTTATGCCTCTGCCGCTCTACCTCTCACACATAGCGCTAATGGAACTTGCCAAGATTCGCAAGGAGACAGAGCTTATGCCATATCTCCGTCCCGATGCAAAATCCCAGTTTACCATTGAGTACTCTGCAGAGAACAAACCTGTGCGCGTGCATACCATTGTAATCTCTACTCAGCACGACGAGTTTGATGACGATATGGCAATGCAGCAGCGCATAAAATGCGACATAAAGAATATCCTTATTCCGCGTATGATGGAGCGCATTCCTGCCCAGACCCGGAGTCTCTTTGGCAAGATAGTATTTGCAGGCTCCCCTGAGGCAGCAGAGGGCGGCGCGCTCTCTTGCGGACTTGCAGAGGGTATGACACTGCTCCACGTAAATCCAACAGGCAAGTTTGTGATTGGAGGCCCTCACGGCGATACCGGCCTTACAGGCAGAAAGATTATTGTGGATACCTATGGCGGAAGAGGCGCGCACGGCGGAGGAGCCTTCTCCGGCAAGGATGCCAGCAAGGTTGACAGATCTGCCGCCTACGCCGCAAGATATATTGCCAAGAACCTTGTTGCTGCAGGCGTTGCAGATGAGGCGCTTGTAGAGTTGGCCTACGCAATAGGCGTTGCCAAGCCGGTAAGCATCTTTGTAAATACCTACGGCACCTGCCGCGTGGAGAGCCAGGGCAAGAGAATGCAGGATGCGGAGATTGCAGCCATTGTAGATGAGCTCTTCGACTTGCGCCCTGCCGCAATAATCCGCAAATTTGGCCTCACCTACCCTATCTTTGAGCCTACAGCCTCTTACGGCCATATGGGGCGCACTCCATTCAAGAGAGAGGTTGAGATTATGGAGAAGGGAGTAAAGGTAAAGAAGGAGGTACAATTTTTCGGCTGGGAAAAGACCGACTCCGTAACAAAGATTCGCAAGAGATTCAATCTCTAAAGAGATAGGGGGAGTTTATGACAAACATAGAGCGCAAACTGGATTTTGTTAAGATAAGGGAGGGTGTACTTGCATCCTGCACCACCAACTATGCGCGCAAGCGCACAGAGGATGAGCAGATAAGCCTCTCCGCTCCGGAGATAGAGCACCGCCTTGCCCTTACAGACGAGATGCGCCTGATATGTATGTTTGAGAGCTCTTTCCCATCCGGCGGATTTGAGGATTGCATAGAGTTTCTCAAGCCTCTTGAACTGCTCTCCAGCGTAATAAGTCTGGAGAACCTTGTTAGGCTGGGCCGTTTTACAAACCTTATGAGGGAGATCACCTCCTTCTTTGCCGAGTGCAGCGCAGAGAAGTATCCTTGCCTTAAAGAGTTCTCCTCCAAGGTTATCTACTTTCCGGAGATAAAGAGAAGGATAGAATCCATAATTGACAGATTTGGAGAGGTTAAGGATAATGCCTCCACACAACTCTTCGAGATAAGGAGTGCTATAAGGGAGCGTGAGAACTCTGTAAACAGAAGAATAGAGGCGGTGCTCAAACGGGCAAAGGCAGAGGGGCTTGTAGAGGATGGAGCAACCGTGGTGCTCAGAGATGGGCACGCGCTCATTCCCGTAACCGCATCACTCAAGAGGAAATTGAAGGGCATTGTGCTGGATGAGTCTGCAACAGGAAAGACAGCCTTTGTGGAGCCTATAGAGGTGATTGAACTCAACAACGAGATTCGGGAGCTCTATTTTGCACAAAAGAGGGAGATTGAGCGCATCCTCTCCGAGTTCTCGGATTTTCTCCGTCCCTACCTTCCTAATCTGCTGGAGAGTGCGGAGTTTATGGGAGAGCTGGATTTCATAAGGGCAAAGGCACTGCTCTCCATAAAGATGGAGGCAGGAAAGCCCATAATATCAAGAGATAACGAGTATAAACTCATCCGCGGACGCCATCCCATTCTGGAGGCAACCCTCAAGAGGGAGAAGAAGCAGATTGTTCCCCTCACACTCACATTAACCCCGCAGAAGCACCTGCTAATAATATCGGGACCAAATGCGGGCGGAAAATCTGTCTGCCTTAAGACAGCCGGATTGCTGCAGTATATGTTCCAATGGGGCATTCTGGTTCCTGCGGCAGAAATCTCGGAGTTCCGCATCTTTGAAGAGATTTTTGTGGATATCGGAGATGAGCAATCCATTGAGAATGACCTTAGCACATACAGTTCGCACCTTACAAATATGAAGGGGCTCCTGCAGAGAGCCAACTCCTCCAGTCTTATCCTTATAGACGAGTTCGGTTCTGGCACAGAGCCTGCAGCGGGCGGCGCCATTGCGGAGACCATCCTCTCGGAGATGGAGAGAAGGGGCGTCTTTGGGGTGGTTACCACGCACTACACAAACCTCAAGTTCTTTGCAGAGAGAAGCAGAGGCGCAATTAATGGCGCAATGATGTTTGACACTGCAAAGATAGAGCCTCTCTACAAACTGGAGATGGGGTTGCCGGGCAACTCCTTTGCATTTGAACTTGCAAGAAAGATTGGATTGCCGGAGGAGATTGTGAAGGAGGCAGAGGAGCGCGCAGGCAACGACTACGTGGATATTGAGAGGCAGCTGCGGAAAATCTCCAAGAACAAACGCGCAATAGAGGAGAGGCTGAACAGAATAAAATCCACAGACAGAACCCTGGAGAGCATAACAGACAAATATCAGAAGGAGCTCTCACAGATACAACAGGTAAAGAGGGAGATTCTGGAAGAGGCAAAGATGCAGGCAGAGGAGATTCTTAAGGAGGCCAACAGGCGCGTAGAGGCCACCATAAGGGAGATAAAGGAGGCTCAGGCAGAGAAGGAGAGAACAAAGATTGCCAGGGGCTCGCTTAAAGAATTTGCCCAGAGCCTGCAGCAAAGCGAAGAGAATGAGAGGGATAGGAAGATAGCCGCCAAGATGGAGCAGCTTAAGGAGCGCCAGCGCCGCAAAGAGGAGCGCCGCAGAAGAGAGGCAGAGGGCA
>SFUD01000066.1 GCA_004561775.1 bacterium
ACGCTCTTCAAGGGGAAGGGCAGTGATAGTAAAGAGGTTAAGGAGTAATGGAAAAGTTGGGCATTAAAGCAATCTGGCGGGAGTTTAAGGCATATATCATTATTGCCATAGGTCTTCTCAGCTACTGTCTTGGATGGGATATCTTTCTTATCCCAAACCATATGGTGGGTGGCGGTGTAACAGGTATCTCCGCAATCCTCTTATATGCGTTCGGGATTCCGGTGAGTATCTCATTCTTTATAATAAATACCGTACTGTTGGCAATTGCGCTTAAGGTTTTGGGTAAGTCGTTCGGATTCAAGACGGTCTTTGCAACAGTTGTCGTCTCATTGTATTTTCAGTTTTTGCCGCAATATATTCCAACGGATTTTATTGTGGAGTTTGCCACAAGCAACGGTAAGCTGGTGTGTGCAATCTGCGGAGGTGCGCTTGCAGGAGTGGGTATAGGTATTTGCTTCTCTGTTGGGGGCAGCACAGGAGGTACGGACATTGTTGCTCTCATTATAACAAAGTACAGAAATGTCTCCCCAGGCAGAGTCATACTGCTTATAGATATCTTCATAATTGCCTCCTCCCTCTTCTTGCCGGCGCAGAGTGTTTCAGATGCAGGCGGAGCTGCAGTGGAGGTGACATTAGGGCAGAGACTGGCTACTATAATGTATGGCTATATTCTTGTGGGTGTCTGCAGCTTCAGCATAGATTTCTATATGAGCGGTACAAACCAGAGCCTGCAGCTCTTCATCTTCTCAAAGGAGTATGACCGTATTGCCGATGCAATAACACAGAATCTGGGCAGGGGCGTTACTGTCTTTGATGGTCAGGGATGGTACACCAAAAGAGAGAATAAGGTTCTTCTGGTGGTTGTGCATAAACAGGACCTCAATTTTGTATATAGATTTATAAAGGATGTGGACCCCAAAGCCTTTGTCTCTGTGGCCTCTGTTCACGGAGTTTATGGAGAAGGCTTTGAAGAGATGAAGAAATAAAAAAATATTTACTATATTTGCACCCGATTAGCCCTGGTGGTGGAATTGGTAGACACGCTAGTTTCAGGGACTAGTGGTCGCAAGACTGTGCAGGTTCGAGTCCTGTCCAGGGCACCAAATAAAACTCTCTGTAAATCAGTCTCTCTTTGCATATCTGCAGAGAAGCATCTCACAAATAAGTTTTATCCATATTATTGCGCAGGGCAGAGCCTTCAGCGCATAAGGTCTTACAAACTCGTCTCTAAGGTATTTGGGGAATAGGTCGGAAGGGGAGAGGCTTGTAAGCACAAAAGCAAATACCATAAGTGCAATATCCCACTTGGAGCGCTTCCACGGCGCACTCCAATACCAGATGGCAACTCCTGCCAGAGCAATTATGTAGGAGCTGGACTCGCTTCCTGTGCTGAAGAGCACCACAAAGAGCAGCACAGAGGCAAGCGCCGCCAGGCGGAAAGCAATATGCCTGTATTGCCCAAAGCGGAGGAAAGGGAGCGCTGTAAGAAGCATTCCCGGTGCTATTATAAAGAGGTCTGAGAAGTTGCATCCCGATATTCTGTGCGCCATTCCTATGATTGATATATTCTGGTAGAGCGAGTCCGCATTCTCTCCGTTCTTCTCTATTATATTTCCTATCCACTCTGTGTAGCAATTAATTATATATTCCGGGGAGGAGATTGCCATTGGCAGAGCAAAGAGCAGCAGCATCCATCCTGCAAAGGAGAGGATGAAGCGCAACTTATGTTTGGAGAAGAGGAAGAAGGCAATTCCAACAATGCCGTAAATCTTTACAAGTGTTCCTATCACAATAAGCAGGGTGGCCCAATGGTCTCTCTCCCTCTCTATCAGCAGGAATGCCAGAATAATTATGGCAGCAATCACAACATTGAACTGATTCATAAAGAGGGCTGTCATAAGTTCGTGGGCGCAGAACCAGTATATGAAGATTATCCTCTTCTGAGGAATAGGCAACCTCCAGATGCTGCAGAAGAGCAAAACTGTCATAGCAACAGACCAGAGCACCTGCCCTAGCCACACCGGCAGCAGTGCAAACGGCGCAATTATGAGACTGAAGAGCGGACCGTAGTGGTTAATGTCAAAATACTCTTCGGGATAAGGAACATATAGAGGCAATTCCTGCCAGGTATGCCAAAATACTCCTCTGAATATGAGGAAGTTATTGCCTTTGGAGATGAGTCCTGCAACAATGCTCAGCACAAGCCATATTACAACAAGGGCGGCCGGTGCGCCAAGAAAGCCCAAATGCTTTTTTACTTGCTCTATCTTCATTTATCTCTAAATATGTATTTCTGCAAAAAATAATCTACCTGCTCCAGCTGGTGCTGCATAGCCCACACGGCAACGGAGTGGTCCTTGCTTTTATAGCTCTTAAGCATATATGGAGCACCCCTTCTCTTAAGCGATTTTGCAATGGTGAAGGAGCCGTTCAGGCTAACTTTTCTGCCGCCAGAAGCGCTTTGTGTTCTCTTGAATGGCACAATATTGTCTGCCTTGCCGTGGAAGAGCGCAATTGGCGCAGGCATACTCTCCCACTGCAAATCCTCTCCAAAACTCATAATGGCGCCGGCAAAGGCAATTACTCCGCAATAGTTGAAACTCTCCGGCATCTGCTCAGGCGCCTTGCGGTTAGCCAGATAATACTCTGCCTGGAGCGCAATTATTGCTCCGGCGCTTGAGCCGCTTGCCATTATTTGCAATGGATTTACGGAGAGGGCAAAGGAGTGCTTCAAAATGTAGAGAGTGGCCGTAAAGAGATCTTCAACAGCCCTGTCAAGCGCAGATTGCGTAAGAGGTGCCAATTTGGCACTCTCTTCAAGCCTGTAATCTATGGAGAAGACCGTAATGCCCCTCTCTGCTATGTGGCAGAGGTACTCCCGATATCTCTTGTCATCTCTGCCGCCTGCAGTGGAATCTCCTCCGGAGAGGAAGATGAGAGCAGGGCGGGGCGCCATTGCAACTCTTGACGCTCTTGGTGCAGTTTGCGGGCCATCTGCAGAGGCTGCATCTCTCTTTGGGGGAACAATGTTGGAATAGATATCCATATAGAGGCTATCCTGCCCCTTTACCGCATAGAGAAGGGTGCGCCTCTGTATGTTGCAAGGCAACTCCTCTGCCGCGCTTGTGCCTGCAAAGGCAAAGAGCAGCAGAAGAATAGGGATTATCCTCTGCAGCGATGCTCTATTCAAAAGAGTAGTGCTTGCCATATTCCAGCATCTGTTTGAGGTAGTCATTGTTGTAAACTATCTTGTAATCCACAACTTTGCCATTCTCAACCACAGGGGTTATGTCGGGATTGATAAAGCCCTTGTAAGGCTTAAGGTTAAGAGTTGCAAAGCGCTCCTTAACCTCTTTGTGAAGCTCTGGGTCTATATGTATTGCATATTTCTCCACCAGTTCTGCTCCGGCTTTGTAGTCTCCCTCTGACTTTATTCTCTGAATCTCGGCCAGAAGTTTGCCAAAGAGTCCTCTGAGGGCCTGGTAGTCTGTTATTACAAAGTAGGTCTTGCCATCTCTTACCCTCTTCTCTATCACATCTCTCTCTGCTCCGGTGTTGCTCTTAAGTCCCATAGTGTAGCACCACTCTGCAATAAGTTTGCGGTCCTGCATATGTGCCTCTGTGTTGGTCTTGCCAAGCTCTATGCGGCTGAACTGAGTAAAGAGTCCGTTGCGGATGTAGGAGTCGTACTGAGCCTTGTAAGCCTGGTCGTTAGGAATAATTCCAAGTTCCACAAGCTTCTGGTCTGCAACATAGTAGAGTCCAAAGAGGTCTGCTCTTGCCTCCTCCAGGGCAGAGCTGTACTCGCCCAGCGCATTGGCAGGTGTGGTAGGGAGAAGCTGTCCCGAACCGTGTCCAAGGCACTCGTGTATATCTGTATGGAGGTCGTCTGTGATGGGACCGTACTCTTTGCATCTTGCTATCTCCGCCTCGTCCCAGGCAAACTCCGCGAGGATGCTCTTTGGCTGCTCCAGAGAGGCTTTGTTGTATGCATCTGTGATATTTGCTATTGTAACGGATTTGGAGCCGTACTCCTTTCTTATCCAGTCTGCATTCGGGAGATTGATTCCTATAGGTGTTGCAGGGTAGCTGTCTCCGGCAATTGCAGCCACATTTATCACCTTTGCAATTACTCCCTTCACCTGACTCTTCTTGAAGCGGCTGTCTATAGGGGAGTTATCCTCAAACCACTGGGCATTGTCGCTTATGGCCTTTGTTCTCTTGGAGGCCTCAAAATCCTTGTAGCTTACATTGCCCTCCCAGGCTCCCTTGCGGCCAAGAGGGTCGTTGTAATCCTCCACAAAACCATTTATGAAATCTACAGAGCCCTCTGTCTCCTGAACCCAGGCAATGTTGTACTCGTCCCAGGTCTTGAGGTCTCCTGTTGTGTAGTACTCTATGAGTTTCTCTATGTAGTTGCGCTGCGCATCATTCTCTGCAAACTCCTTTGCATTATTCAGGTGGCCGACTATTACCTTCAGGGTCTTGTCGTATTTGCCGCCAATCTTATATACCTCCTCCTCTATCTTGCCATCTCTCTTTACAAGTTTGCTGTTGAGGCCGTAGGATGGCGGGGTTGTATCGCCCGGCTTTGCCATTGCCTGGTAAAAGGCATTGGCCTCATCTTTTGTAATGTTGCCATCGTAAAAGTTTACGGCAGATGCCATTACAATATCCTTATCCTTGCCCTGATAGCTCCTTTGTGAGAGAATGGCAGGGTCGAATATTACCGGAAGAAGCTCGTCGCAAAGTTCCTGCTGGCCCGTTGCCGTCATAAGAGACCTGAAGTACTCCTGAGGGCACTCCGGGATTATCTTGTCCAGCGCGTAGTGGTGGTGAATGCCGTTGCTGAAGAAGACCCTCTTGGCATAGATGAGGAAATCCTGATACTCTTTGGCGGAGGTGTCGCCCTTGTACTCCTCCAGAATCTTCTCAAGCACTCTTCTTACTGCAAGGTTGTAGCTGCAGTTCTGGTCAAAGAGAATGTCTCTTCCGCTCTTTGCCGCCTCTCCAAGATGGTAAATGTAGGCCTTCTGGTTAAAGGTTAGTGAGTCCCATTCCGGCACTCTGTAGCGGAGAATCTGAATATCTGCAAATTCGTCCACTATATATTTGAAATCACCATTGTTGCCGGCAGATGAAACCTTGTTGCCGCAAGAGGTTGCGGTAAATGCCGATATGCCTAATGCAGAGATTAAAAACATAGTTGCAAAACTTCTCATATTGTTCTTTTATATTGTTATTTCTTTACATCAATTAGCAAAGATATTCTTTTTTTCCTCACCTTTGCCAAAATTTACT
>SFUD01000067.1 GCA_004561775.1 bacterium
TATGGGCAGAAGCGCACTGTGGAGATATCTGCAGAGGGTTCTCTGCTTACAAGAGATATCACAGCCACGGTAGAGGCTGTAGAGAATGCCGGATTCAGCTGCATTGCCAGAAGAGAAGAGGGCAAATCGGGACTATTTATGCCCTGCGCCATAAGCGGCAGGGAGGCGGAGTTGCCGGAAGAGATAATAATAGACGGACGCACCAGTTCGCAGATTATATCGGGATTCCTTATGGCATTGCCTCTCTTCAAGAGGGCTGTTGGAATCAACAGCTTCTCTGTGGCAAGTATGCCTTATATATTGCTTACAGAATCTGTGCTTGAAGAGTTTGGCATAAAGGTTAACTCTTTGCCGGAGCGCGAGGGCTTCCGGTGGCAGTTTTCGGGAAGAGAGGAGTACAAGGCAAAAGAGGTTATGCTCCAGTCTGATTGGAGTTCTGCAGCCTATTTTCTTGTGGCAGAGGCAATAAGGCAGAGTCTTAAGATAGGAAGTGCAAAGGGTGGAGAACTCTCCTTCCCCAACCTTAAGAGAGAGACCAAACAGGCAGATGAGGCAATCCTCTCCATTTTGGAGAGTTGCGGATGCAGAATAGAGCGCAAAGAGATGAGGATATGGGCGCCCCCTGCGCTTAAGTCCTTCCGCGCAGATGCCACCAATTCGCCGGACCTCTTCCCTATTCTTGCCGTTCTTGCCAGCTTTTGCGAAGGCAGAAGCAGCATAAAGGGGGTTGGCAGATTGGCCGCAAAGGAGAGCAACAGAGCGGAGAGCATCTTTTCAGAGTTGAGCGCAATTGGCGCTAACATACAGATTCAGGGCGACTCTATGCTTATAGAGGGGGCTGCTCTCTCCGGAGGTGAGATAAGGAGCTATAACGACCACCGCATTGCAATGAGCGCGGCAATTGCAGCGCTCTTCATAGAGAATCCGGTATATATTAATGAGATAAAGTGTATAAACAAATCCTTCCCAACCTTCTTTGAGGTTCTTAAGGAGTATATAAAGATTATTTGGCAATAGTATGAATTCTTTTGGCACAAAGTTCAGACTCTCCATCTTTGGCGAGTCACACGGCAACTCTATTGGTGTAGTGTTGGATGGCGTTCCGGCAGGCATAACTCTTTGTGAGCAGGACTTTGAAGCAGACCTTTCACGCCGCAGGGCAGGCAAGAAGGGTACCACTCCAAGAGTGGAGCCGGACCAGCCGCACATAGTCTCCGGAGTCTTTGACGGCTATACAACAGGCGCTCCAATTGCAATTCTCTTCAATAACACCAATACCAGGTCCAAGGACTACTCTCTCTTCAGGGAGTCTCCAAGACCCGGGCACGCAGACCTTACAGCCTCCATCAAGCATAACAACTACAACGACATCCGCGGAGGCGGACACTTCTCCGGCAGAATCACGCTCTGCCTTGTGGCTGCAGGTGTTGTGGCAAAGAAGATGCTTCCGCCTGCCGTTAGAATTAATGCAGGGCTTGTGGAGCTTGCAGGAGAGAAGGCAGGAGAGGGAGACTGGGGTGAAGCGCTCTCCAGCGCAATGCGGGATGGCGACTCCATAGGAGGTGTGGTAGAGTGCAAGTGCATGAATCTTCCCATAGGTCTGGGAGAGCCATTCTTTGACTCTGTGGAATCTCTGATATCCCATCTTGCCTTTTCCATTCCAGGCATAAGGGGCATAGAGTTTGGAGATGGCTTTAATGCCTCCCGAATGAGGGGCTCCGAACATAACGATTGCTATATAAACAGAAAGGGAGAGACCGCTACCAACCACGCCGGAGGTGTAAACGGAGGAATAACAAACGGCAACCCTGTAATCTTCAGGATTGCCGTAAAGCCAACTTCAAGTATCACCAAAGGGCAGGAGACATTCAATTTTATCTCAGACAGAGTTGAGGAGTTTCACGTCCCTGGCCGTCACGATGCCTGCATAGCGCTTAGAGTGCCTGTAATTGCAGAATCCATTGCGGCCATTGCCTTTGCAAACCTTATCTGATACTATCTTACAATAGAGCCTGCCACAACATTGGCAACAAGCGCTCTGAGTCTTACTACACCACCCTTATCCTCAGGATGCACACGGTTGGTGAGCAGAATTACGGAGATGTTGTTTACAGGGTCTATCACTATTGATGTGCCTGTGTAACCGGTATGTCCGTAGGTCTTGGTAGGATGCAGTATATTTCCGTTGTTGGATGCGTAAGGAGAGTAGTTGTCCCATCCAAGTGAGCGGCCAAGTTTAGCAGTCTCTTTAGGAACACTGCTCATTATCTCTATAGTAGCCTTGCCAAGCACCCTTGCGCCATTAATCTCTCCGCCATTCATAAGGGCTGCAACAAGTATTGCAATATCCTCCGCATTTGAGAAGACTCCCGCGTTGCCGGAATTGCCCTTGTTGATTACTCTTGCCAGAGGGTCATGCACCTCTCCAAGCAGCACGGAGCCGTCTGCCTGCTTCTCTGTTGGCGCAATCAGCTTCATCATTTCGCTCTTGCCCTGCGCCTTTGGAGAGTACGAGGTATTCTTCATACCCATTACATCAAAGATATTCTTCTGGGCATACTCTGTAAGTGTCATACCTGTCATCTTCTCAAGAATATATGCCAATGTAATAAAGTTCAGGCAGCTGTATTGGAAATCGGTGGTAGGTCTGAAGTCTCTCTTGCAATGCGAAATCCAATCTAAAAGCGACTCCGGCTTGTCATTGCCATACTGTTTCTTTATTATATCGGGAGCCACATAAGGCGGAAGGCCGGAGGAGTGGGTAAGAAGGTCTACCATTCTGATATCCACCTTCTTGCCTGTCTGAGGGTCTACATAAGGCTCAAAGCCCTCTATATACATCTTTACAGGGTCTGTAAGTCTGTAGTATCCCCTCTCCAGCAACTGCATCATAGCAATGGCTGTACCCATAGATTTGCTGCAGGAGGCCATATCAAAGATGGTATTGGGTGTCATCTTTACGGTATCGGGATATACCTGCTTGTTGCCATAGGCCTTAAGGTATGCCAACTTATTGCCGCGTACTACGGCAAGCACAGCACCCGGTATGGATTTCTCTGCTATTGCTTCATTTATTATCTCATCCGCCCTCAATAGATTTGCACTTGATAGGCCTGCCTCCTCCGGTGTGCTCTTTACCAATGTAAGGGGCTTTAAAGATCCTTTTCTGTTTGCTCCGGGCTGTGCGGAGAGTCCGCATACAAAGGCTAAAAGGAGAATTGCCACCAGGGCACTGCGTTGCATAAATGTCACTCTCATAGTATTATCAAAGTTTATTTCTCTTACTAAAGTTGTTTAGTCTAACCAAAGCTGTTTAGCCTTACCAAAGCTGCTGCGGGTACTCACCCATATTATGAAGTTCTGCCAATTTCTCCACTACAGCAGGCCTGTCTGATGAGTAGGTTACTCCAAACCACTTTGCGGTTGTATCAAGCACCTTAACGGTAATCTTGCCGCTCTCCAGCAGTTCGTTTACCACAAACGGAATAAAGAACTCCGACTTAGGGGTATTGATATCCTTCTTGAGGAACTCTACAAATGCGCTCTCGGAGTATTTGAAATAGTCTGGGGTAAAGCCCCACATATTCATTGAAACAGGGGTATTGTCATCTATTGCAACCCATTTCTCATCCTCTCCCATATAGGAGACCTTGCCCTCTACACGCATAATCTTTGTACGCTCTGTAACACCTACAAGATAGCTCTTTGCATCTGTCTCGCAGACACCTCTGGAGACTGTACCGCTCTCCGAGAGTGTATTGCCAACCCTGTAACCTACCATACAATATTCATTCTGCTTTCCCTCCATTGCCATAAGCTCCTTTGCAAGAACCTCAAAACTGTTCTTTCCGTAGAAGTCATCTGCATTTATTACAGCAAAAGGCTCACGGATAACATCCTTGCCCATAAGAACCGCGTGATTTGTACCCCAAGGCTTAACTCTATCCGCAGGAACCTGAAAACCCTCCGGAAGGGCATCTATTGTCTGGAATACCACCTCTACAGGTATCTGACTCTGGTACTTTGAGACAATCTTCTCTCTGAAATCTGCCTCAAAATCCTTTCTGATTACAAAGACCACCTTGCCAAAGCCGGCGCGCTTTGCATCAAAAATTGAGTAGTCCATAATTGTCTCTCCGTGAGGGCCTACTCCATCCAGCTGTTTAAGTCCTCCATATCTGCTGCCCATACCTGCAGCCAATACAAATAATGTAGGTTTTGCCATAATTCTTATGATTTAAAACAATATTAATGCAATCTATTCCAATAGTGCAAAGATACGATATTTACTCTTCCGCACAAACTTCCGCTTCGCTCCATCCCTCCCGAAGCGCTTCGCTTGCGGGCACTCGAGCGCAAAAAAAAGAGGGTGGCCATCACATTTGGTCACCCTCCTCTTCGTTTAACAAATGTTGTATCCTACAACTTTGAACTACTCCTTGTTTAAGCGCTCCTTGCGGTCGCCACGTCCGCCCTTGCGGTCTCTGCCGCCACGGCCACCACGACCTCTTCTGTCATCTCTTCTGCCGGATGCCTGAGCGCCGCTGTTTGCTGCAACACCTGCATTAGGAGTAAGATCACGTTTTCCGTAAACCTCACCGTTGCATACCCATACCTTGATACCGAGTACACCTACTTTAGTATTTGCCTCTGCAAGAGCATAATCTATATCTGCACGGAATGTATGAAGCGGAGTACGGCCCTCTTTGAACATCTCGCTGCGTGCCATCTCCGCACCGCCAAGACGTCCGCTGATCTGAACCTTTATACCCTCTGCACCCATTCTCATAGTTGTAGAGACAGCCATCTTGATGGCTCTACGGTAAGAGACACGTCCCTCCACCTGTCTTGCAATGTTGTTTGCAATGATATTTGCATCCAACTCAGGACGTTTAACCTCAAAGATGTTAATCTGAACCTCCTTGTTGGAGATCTTCTTCAACTCCTCTTTAAGTTTGTCAACCTCCTGACCGCCCTTGCCAATAATAACGCCCGGACGTGCAGTGTGAATAGTAACTGTAATGAGTTTGAGAGTTCTCTCAATAACTATCTTAGAGAGGCTGGCCTTTGCAAGACGAGCATTCAGATACTCTCTAATCTTTGTATCCTCCAAAATCTTGGAAGCATAATCGGTACCACCGTACCAATTGGAGTCCCAACCACGGATAATACCAAGTCTGTTGCTTATTGGATTAATTTTCTGTCCCATATTACTT
>SFUD01000068.1 GCA_004561775.1 bacterium
GAATTATCCGCTCTTCATCTCATCCGGAATAGAGCGCGACGGAGAGCACACCTCTCCCTATGTGGGAGGACTTCAGGGTGGCGTAAATCTGTTGGAGATACTAAAGTGAGTCAGGCTCCTCCAGCAGCTCTGTAGCCTGCAGGAAGATATCCTCTATAACCTGACTCTCCACAAAGTCCTGCTTTGCATCCGGAATCTCCTCATTGCCATCACGGCGTACAAGAAGGAAGAGGGCAAGGAGAATGATGGCTGCAACTGCCGCCGCCGTGTACCAGAGACCAGCGCCGGAGTGGGCAAAGAGACTCTCGCTCATCTGCTCCACGCTCTCATAGCGCTCCTTTGGGTTTACCCTAACCGCCCTCTCTGCAACTTGCCTGTAGCGCTTTCTTGAAGAGATTTTGGAGAGCAGCACTCCCAGAGAGTAGATGTCTGAAGTAAAATTTGAGACTTTTGAACTCATCTCCTCCGGAGCAGCATACAGTGCTGTACCCGCTCCCTCCTTAAGGATAATATGAGAAGCCGAATCGGAGAGGGAAAAGTCTATGAGTTTTACTATGTAGCTCCCCTTGGTAACAAGAATATTCTCCGGTTTAAGGTCCCTGTGCACCACCTGTTTTATATGCATAAACCCAACCGCATCCATAAGTTGCTTTACTATTGAATCACATAACTTTGCATCTCTGCTGCACTCTTCAAGCAACTCATCCAGAGTAACACCATCTATCCACTCCATCTCCACTGCCAACCCCAAGTGCGGATGGTCAATAAGGGAATAGTACTCCCTTATATTGGGATGGTTGAGACTGCGTCCTATCTCAAACTCTTTGCGCAACATGGCCCTGTAGAGCGGATTCTGCCTCTCTCCCTCAACTATTGCCTTTATTACCACAATCCTGCCTCTCTCCACAGATTTATAGAGCACAAATGGATGCTCCTCTGATGACCGGAGCAGCTGGAGTTGTGCCTCCTGCGGTTGAATACTAAAATCACACGATGCAAAGAAGCCTGAGATATTTGAGTTGGCGCTTTCCATAATTTGATTTGGCAAATTTACAAATAATAAAGTATTTTTGTAAGACCAATAAACAATATATGACCAGGTTTAAGCGAGCAATCTTGCCATACGCACTCATTGCGTTCATTATATGCCTCCATTGCGCCACATCCTACGCGCAAAGCAAATGGAGAGGCATACTTGACAGATATGAGGCCATCTGCAACGAGTGCATAGAGCTTAAGATAAGGGCCGACGCCGGGGAGAAGATCTCCTCAGCAAAGATCTCCACCCTACTGAACCAGCTTGCCACAATGAGAAGAGAGATAAGGGAGGGAACAAGCGCAATGAGCCAGGAGGAGCGTGCACGCTTTGACAACATAAGAAGAAGGTACTATGCCATCTTTTATCCCGATTCCTACCGCAAGCAGCTGGAGAGAGATGAGTCCTCTTCGCAGAACCAATCCGCGCCCCCTGCAGCCACTCCACAATCCGGCATAGCCGCTACGCAATCGGCCGCAGCAAATGGGGCACAACAGAGATTCTTGGCATCTGCAACTGCTGCAAAGCCCAAGAGTGTAGAGCACCTTGCCATAACCATCCCCATTCCCCAAGTTGATGCAGGCTCTCTGCAGACCACACTGCCGCAGGCAATAGCGGCACCCTATGCAACCGGGGCGGGCAAAACTCTCCCTAACCGTTCGGGAGTACCACAAGAGCAACCTTCCCTTCAAAGCAGGCTTAAATTGCTGCACTATGGAATAATGTTTTGCGCAGGCCTTACTCCCAATACATCCTACGGATTGCGCCTCTCCATATCGGGAAGAGAATCGGGATGGGGAGGATACATAAAATACCGCAGCAACTTTACAGCGTGCAATACCAGTTACCAATGCAAATCCGACGGCACCACAACAGGGAGCACCACAGCAGGGAGCACCATCTGGACAAGCGGCAATACCAGACACTCGCTGCGGCTCTTTGCAGCAGGCGCAAGGGTAAGAATATGCACCATTGGCACTGTAGAGATTGGATGCTCGGCAGGAATGGGATATGGCAAATACATAGCCGCTTGGGAGGATATCTCCAACAACTGGGCAGAGGTGACAGACTACAGCCAGAGGGGAATGGTTTTAGATGGAGGTGCTGAGATAACCCTGGGAATGTTGGAATTACATATTGGAGGAAGCACAATTGGCTTCAAACATCACAATCTTGAACTTGGCATAGGAATACGTTTTTGACAAAACTCATAAAAGATATGACACCTTCAGAAAGAACATCAATAATAGCACTCATCAAGCAGGAGGTTATTCCTGCAATAGGTTGTACAGAACCCATAGCGGTTGCGCTCTGCGTTGCCAAAGCTACAGAGATACTTGGCTGCAAGCCCCATCGCATTGAGGCGTATCTTAGCGCCAATATCCTTAAGAATGCTATGGGAGTGGGCATTCCCGGCACCGGTATGATAGGACTCCCGATAGCCATAGCGCTGGGTGCCCTTATTGGCAAATCCGAGTATGGTCTGGAGGTCCTCAAAGAGTGCACTCCCGATGCAGTTGAGGCCGGCAAGAGGATGATTGCAGATGAGGCCATCTCCATAAAGCTTAAAGAGGGCATAACCGAAAAACTCTACATAGAGATAACCGCCTTCGGCGCCACCACCTCCACATCCGGCGCCACCACCACCGCTGCATCCGGTGCCACCACTGCCTCCGCTGCCACCACCGCCTCCTCCTGCACCCAGAGCGCCACAGCCATAATAGCCGGCGGCCACACCAACTTCATTTATCTTAGCCACAATGGAGAGGTACTGTTGGATGCCCCTTTAAAGAGTACTGCAGAGCAAAACGGAAATAAAACAGCCCTTACCCTTAAGAAGGTCTATGACTTTGCCACAACAGCTCCCCTGGAGGAGATAGAGTTCATACTGGAGGCTCAGAGGCTCAATAAGGCAGCTGCAGAGACCTCCTTCAAAGGCAGGTACGGCCACCAGTTGGGCCGCACCCTTAAGGAGAGCACAAGGGAGATGAGCATACTTGGCAACAACACCTTCTCCAAGATACTCTCCTACACCACTGCTGCCTGCGATGCAAGAATGGCTGGAGTAATGGTTCCCGTAATGAGCAACTCCGGCAGCGGCAATCAGGGAATAACAGCCACACTGCCTATTACCATTTACGCAGAGGAGAACAACAAGAGCAGGGAGGAGCTCATACGGGCACTCACCCTAAGCCACCTTACGGTAATCTACATAAAGCAGAGCCTTGGCAGACTCTCCGCCCTGTGCGGATGCGTTGTTGCGGCAACAGGCTCCAGCTGCGGCATCACCTACCTTATGGGCGGAGGCTACAACCAAATCTCATTTGCGGTTCAGAATATGATTGCCACCCTAACCGGAATGGTCTGCGACGGAGCAAAACCAAGCTGCTCGCTTAAAATTGCCAGCGGCGTCTCCACCTCGCTCCTCTCTGCAATATTGGCTATGGAGGAGCAGTGCGTAAGCTCCGTAGAGGGAATCATAGACAACGATGTAGACAAGAGCATCCTAAACCTCACCCGCATAGGCTCGGAGTCTATGAACGAGACAGACCACGCCGTACTTGACATAATGACGCACAAAGGCTGCTGATGCGCCTCATAGCCCCTCCTGCACAGGCATCCCTGCAGAAATCCCCAGCAGAAATCCCCGCAGGAAGCCCGGCAGACCTCCCGGCAAGCCCGGAAGACCTCCTGGCACCAGCCATAGCAGACACTACAATTAATTGACAATGAAGATAAGATACATCTTCAACCCGGAGCACGACCTCTGCCTTGCCAACGGCAGCCCTCACTACCTTCCCCCGGCCTCTGCGCTAAAATTCAGAGCAGATTGCCACAGGCAGGTGGAGCAATGGCTTGAGGGCATAATGGGAGAAGCACCCCTTGCAGCGCCCTCCCGCAATGCAGATATGATTGTGCCTTGGGGCTGGAATAGCGTGCTTGTAAAGCAACTGCGCCAAGAGGGCGTTCCGGAGCATCTTCTTCCCAATGAGGAGTATCTCAATCTCATCAGAGAGTACTCCCGACGCGAACACGCTGTCAAGTGCGCTGAGTACCTCAACCGGTGCAATATCCAACAGAATGCACCCGCTCCCGCTATGGCGAAGAGCAGCAACGGGGCATACAACTCCGCTATGGCGAAGAGCGGCAGCGAGCAGTGCTACTCAGCTATGGCGAAGAGCGGCAGCGGGCGGTGCTACCCATCTTTGGCGGAGAGCAGCAGCGGGCGGTGCTACCCCCTACCCATTGTGGCAAAGAGCATTCGGGACGTAGAGGCCACCTTGGAGAGATGGGGCAAGATAGTACTTAAATCACCACTATCGGGAAGCGGAAAAGGAATAAGATGGGTCTCCGAAGCACTCTCCCACAGCGACATAGGCTGGTGCCTGCACAACCTTGAGCACTACGGCAGCATAATAGCAGAGGAGCGACAGAATGTAATCCAAGACTTTGCTATGCTCTTCAGCTGTAACCTGCCCTTTAAATCGGGAATAGAGTTCTTCGGATACTCACTCTTCTTCACAAGCAATGGCGCATATAAGGGAAGTGTGGTGGAGAACGACAGCTTTATTGAGGAGTACCTCTGCTCACAGGGGGCCAACCTGGCAGAGCTACACAGAATTCGCGCACAACTGCAGGAGCACCTCACAAAAGAGTTGGCAGGCTGGTACAAAGGCTTCCTTGGGGTAGATATGTTCCTCTTCTCCCCCGCGGACAAAGAGCATAGGCGCGCCCAACTCAACCCCGTTGTAGAGATAAACCTCAGACTCACAATGGGGCACCTCTTCAGACATCTTGCCAGATAGCACGCTTCCCTCCCGAGCACAAAAACGGCTTTTTTGTGCGCTTTTTGCCTTCGGAACCTCGATTTCAGGCTTTTCGAGCACAAAATCTGGGTTTTTGTGCGCTTTTGACCTTCAGAACCCCCATTTTCAGGCATTTCGAGCACAAAATCGGCATTTTTGTGTCAGAATGGGCGATTTTTCCGAGATTTTTGGTCGTTTTGACACAAAAATGGGGTTTTTGTGCTCGGTAAGAGAGGTAATTGGCACCGGGAAGCGCAACCGTTTCCTTCCTGCAAATCACCGCGCACGCTTTCAAAATGCAAATGCTTCATAACCAGATAATTAACTTTTAGCAACTCGCTCGGTGAGCTCAAATCGAGGCCAATTCGTGCGCGCGGTGATTTGCAGGAACGCCGCACCAGACTAGGCAACAGCCTCATCTTGCATCCAACACCTGCGCACCAGCCAGGCAATAGCCTCGTTCGGCGGAGATACGGAGGTGGCGTAGGCAATCGGGGCAGATGGGCCGAAAGATTTGCGTCTGTCTGAGCAGCAGCTCAATGTGGCCGCAAAGAAGAATGCGCATATATATTATTAGGTCTGGCAAAGGCCGCATCCCGATGCTGCGAGTTAGCAAATCTGGCCCAGGTGCGCCAGATTGCTAGCCAAACCGGAGTACTCTTCTCCGCCGGATGAGGTTTGTTGCTGGCTAGGGCGCCGTGACAGAGCTGTTGCTGGCAGGGGCGCCGTGGCGGAGCTGCTACTGGCTGGGGACATCGTGACAGAGATGTTGCTGGCAGGGGCGCTGCAGCGAAGATCCATCGGGAAGCTGTTGCTGGTTGGGGCGCAGTGGCGAAGAGCCATCGGGAAGAGACTAGGCATCCGGAGTGGCGCAGGCGGCCGGGGTGGCGCCGGTGTAGGAGATGAGGTCCTGCGGTGCAATCTCAATCTGGAGGCCACGGACGCCCGCACTGATAAAGATGCGGGGCTGGTCAAGGGCGCTCTGGTGAATAAAGGTGGGGAGAGGCTTCTTCATCCCGATGGGAGAGCAGCCGCCGCGGATATAGCCGGTTAGAGGCAAAAGCTCCTTTTGGTGAATCAGCGCGCAACTTTTGTTGCCGGAGAGCTTAGCTGCCGCCTTAAGGTCAACCTCGTGGTTGCCTGGTATTACGCAGACAAAGAGCCCCGTTTTGTCTCCCCTAAGTACAAGTGTTTTGAAGACTGCCGCAATATCTTCGCCGAGTTCCGCGGCAACGTGCTGTGCGGAGAGGTCCTCCTCTGAGTAACTGTATGGTATGAGCCTGTACTCTATGCCAGCTTTGTCTAGCAGTCGCGCGGCATTTGTCTTATTAATCTTTTGCATAATGATTCTATCTGTTGAGGTGGCGCAGTGCCTTGCGTGCTCTTAACCTCCGCGCCGGGCAGCAAGCGCCGAGAGCCGAGCGCCGATTGCCATGTGCCGATTGCCATGCGCCGAATGCCATGCGCCGAATGCCATGCGCCGAGCACCTATAACCGAGCAATATACTATTTGTGCCTTCTTACCAATTCATCCTCCAGGTCTGCAATGGTGCAGCCCATATGGCGGTTTAGTACAAGAAGGTGGTAGATGAGATCCGATGCCTCGTAGATGTATCTCTCTTTGCAGCCCTTTACTGCCTCTATTACGGTCTCAACTGCCTCCTCTCCTACCTTCTGAGCTATCTTTGGAGCACCGGCCTCAAAGAGTCGAGTTGTGTAGGAGCCCTCCGGCCTCTCATTGTATCTGCCCTCTATAACCCTCTGCAGGGTTTTAATGAAGCCCTCGTTATCAGGGGTGTCAAAACAGCTTAATGTGCCCCTGTGGCAAGCCGGTCCCATAGGATTTACCCTAACAAGCAGGGTATCATTATCGCAATCCTTATAGATATCCACAACCTCCATAAAGTTGCCGCTTGTCTCCCCCTTTGTCCAGAGAGTTGCCCTGCTGCGGCTATAAAATGTTACCTTGCCGCTCTGGAGCGTCTTCTCCAGCGACTCTCTGTTCATATAACCCAACATAAGCACCTTAAGTGTTACATCGTCCTGAATTACAGCAGGGATAAGTCCATCCTTGCTCTTTGAAAAGTCCAACTCTTCTATCTTCAGATTCTTATAATTCTTTTCCATAACTTATATAATTTAAAATTCATTTTCTATCTCGCAACCGGCCGCAACTACAACCGCACATCTATGCCGCGGCGGCGGAGCAGAAGCTTAAGCTGCGGGATGGTAATCTCCCTGTAGTGGAAGATGCTTGCCGCCAAGGCGGCATCCGCGCCTCCGCTGGAGAGCACCTCTGCAATATGTTCCGCATTGCCTGCTCCTCCCGATGCAATTATGGGTATGGAGAGCCTCTCCGAGAGAGCCTTATAGGTATGGCAAGGGTAACCCTGCTTGGTGCCGTCGTGGTCCATAGAGGTGAAGAGCAACTCCCCTGCGCCCCTCTCCTGCGCCTCGTATGCCCAGCTGAAGAGCTCCTTATCCGTCATTCGCCGACCGCCGTGCGTGGTGGCCATCCACCTGCCGTTGCACTGCTTTGCATCAATTGCAATAACCACAAACTGATTGCCGTATCGCCCCGCAATCTGCTCTATAAGAGGAGGATTGGCAATGGCTGCGCTATTGAGCGAAATCTTGTCTGCTCCTGCATCCAACAAACGCGCAGCATCGTCAAGAGAGGAGATGCCGCCGCCCACAGTAAAGGGGATATTAATTCTCTCCGCAATTCTGCTGACAAGTGTGCAGAAGGTCTTGCGGCCCTCCTGAGTTGCGCTTATATCCAGATAGACCAGCTCATCGGCCCCTTCGGCCGCATAAGAGGCGCCCATCTCCACGGCGTCGCCCACATTGCGCAACCCCTCAAAGTTTATACCCTTAACCGTAACGCCATCCTTAACATCAAGACAAGGAATTATCCTCTTAGCTGCCATCTCTCTATCTCCTTTAAAGTAATTCTCTCCTCAAAGATTGCCTTGCCCACAATTGCCGCAGGCACCCCGGCAGCCTCCAGATTCTCCAGGTCTGCCATAGAGCCAACTCCGCCGCTTGCAGTAAGATGCATAGTAGGGAAGCGCTCCATAAGAGCACTGTAGAGTTCAACTGCAGGCCCTTGCAACATTCCATCCTTAGAGATATCTGTGCAAATTACCCTTTTGAGCCCATCCTTAAGGAAGAGCTCTATCACCTCCTCAATAGTGCTTGAAGAGAGCTCCAGCCAGCCCTTTGTTGCTATCTTTCCTCCCGATATATCAGCGCCAAGAATGATTCTCTCCTCTCCATACTCCTTAAGAAAGGCGCTGAAGAGCCTTGGCTCCTGCAGAGCAAGGCTGCCGCAGATAACCCCGGCGGCACCCGCATTCAGCACACTTGCTATTGACTCCCTGCTGCGGACTCCCCCGCCCCACTCCACCTCCAGAGAGGTGGCAGAGGCTATCTGCTCCAGATTCCTTAGGTTTTGCGGAATACCGGCACGGGCACCATCCAAATCTACAAGATGCAACCTGCGCACGCCAACATCCTCGTAGCGCTTTGCCATCTCCAGCGGAGAGGCGTCATACTCTTTGCTCTTATTAAAATCCCCTTGGGAGAGCCTTACGCATCTCCCCTCAATCATATCTATTGCAGGAACTATCTCCATCATAAGTCAAGAAAATTTTTAAGAATGCGGGCACCCGCATCACCGCTCTTTTCGGGATGAAACTGAGTGCCAAAAAAGTTCTCTCTCCAGAGGGCGCTGCTTATTGTAACACCATACTCTGTCTTTGCTGCAGCAAGCGGCGACTCCTCTGCATAGTAGGAGTGCACAAAGTAGAGATAACTCCCCTCCTCCAGCCCCTCAAAGAGAGGAGACTTTAATGAAGAGACTCTGCTCCAACCCATATGGGGTATTTTCAATCGGGAGCCATCCTCTCCTTTAAGCCCATCCGGGAAGCGTTTCACCTCCACATCAAAGAGCCCCATACAGGCAGTATTGCCCTCCTGCGAACTGTTGCACATAAGCTGCATACCCACACAAATTCCAAGGAGGGGAGCCTTAACGGCCTTAATAACCTCCACAAGTCCCTTCTCCCTAAGACGGCGCATAGCCTCTGCAGCATTGCCCACTCCGGGCAGAATGACGTGGTCTGCAGAGAGAATGCGGGCAGGATCTCCGCTAAGGCAATAGGTTGCGCCCAAACGCCTTAGCGCATTCTCTACAGAGCAGATATTGCCCACATTGTAATCTACAATAATTGTCTCACCCATAGCGCATTAACCTTTAGAGCAGCCCTTTGCTGCTTGGAATCTCATAGTTGAAAGGCTCCCTCCTTACGGCTGCCTTAAGCGCCCTTGCAAAGGCTTTGAAGATTGCCTCTGCTATATGGTGGTCGTTCTCTCCACGGGCGCTTATATGCAGATTGCAGTTCATTGCGCTGCAGAGAGACTGGAAGAAGTGGCGGAACATCTGCGTAGGCACATCGCCCACCCTCTCTCCATAG
>SFUD01000069.1 GCA_004561775.1 bacterium
AGAAGTTCCTCTATCTGCAAGGTGGTAAGCAGTTCCTTGGTCTTGTAGCGGAAGCTGCATTTGCCTTCAGAATCTGTTGTTATATTATAAGGTGCGGTTGGGATGAACTTCTCCTTGTATGTGAGCCAATCCAGTTGAGTTCTTATATTTGCCGAGAAGATTAGGTTTGCATACCTCATAAGAAATGCCTCTACGCATCTTATGTTAAAGAGATTGAAATTAATTACCTGGAATTGGTAATTATCCGATTTGAGTCTCTCAAATGCATTTATCATAAGAGACTGTTTACCTGATTTGGAAGCTCCTATAAGCAGAATATTGTTGCGCTCTTTTATCATTGAGCAGATGGCGTTTATCTCCTTGTTTCTGCCAATAAAACAATCTCCGGTTACAGGCTGTGTGTACTGGAAAGGGGACTCCATAAGTATGCTACGTGTTATATTTTGTAACAACAAAGTTATCAATATTTTTTAAATATATTTTGCTGTTTGGTGCAAAAAAAGTAATTTTGTAGTCCGAAATTTATAATTAAAGCAGTTAAGCTACTGAATAAGAGTTATTTACAAGAAATAACCGCTTGCTGCTAAAACAGTTAAACAACAGTTTATGTACGCAATTGTAGATATTGCAGGCCAGCAATTCAAAGTAGAGGCAGGCAAAAAGATTTATGTAAACCGTCTGCAGGATGAGGTTGGAGCCTCAGTTTCATTTGGCAAGGTTCTGCTCACAGACAACGATGGTGATGTTAAAGTAGGTGCTCCGTATGTAGAGGGCGCTTCTGTAACAGCCAAAGTGTTGGAGCACGTAAAGGGAAACAAGGTTATTGTTTTCAAAAAGATTAAACGTAAGGGTTTTGACAAGAAGAATGGTCATCGCCAGTGCCTTACCAAAATTGAAATTGAATCTATTGCTTAATTTTAAAAAAATCACAGATTATGGCTCATAAAAAAGGTGTCGGTAGTTCCAAGAACGGCCGTGAATCACAAAGTAAAAGATTAGGCTTAAAGCTTTTCGGTGGCCAGGTTGCCAAAGCAGGTAATATTATTGTCCGCCAGAGAGGAACTGTACATTACCCAGGTCAGAATGTTGGAATGGGAAAAGATCATACATTGTTTGCCCTTATAGATGGTAAAGTTCTCTTTACCAAAAAGGCAGAGGGTAAATCTTATGTCTCGGTACTTCCTTTAAACAACTAAGGGAGCTGGTATTTGTTGTATTAAACTAAGGGGCTGGCTATTGATTTGTCAGCCCCTTTTTAAGTTTGTAACCAAAAGATTTATAGATATGTTAACACTTAAACTGTTACGCGAGAAGCCGGAATTTGTTATAGAGAGACTGGCTGTAAAGCATTTTGATGCTAAAGAGACCGTTGAGAAGATTCTTAAGGCAGACGAGAAACGCCGCGCCTGCCAGAGAGAGATGGATGCTCTGCTGGCAGAGCAGAAGAAGAGAGCTGCAGAGATTGGCGCAATGATGAAGAGCGGCCAAAAGGAGAAGGCAGAGGAGATAAAGAGAGAGGTAGCCTCTTTAAAGGAGCGTTCAGGCAAACTCTCGGACGATATGGCAGCCAGCGAGAAGGAGATGACAGATTTGATGCTGCTCCTTCCAAACATTCCTTGCGCGCAGGTTCCGCTTGGCAAAAACTCCGATGATAATGTAGTGGTTAAGCTTGTAGAACCAACCAATAAACTGCCAGAGAATGCAAAGCCTCACTGGGAGCTTGCAAAAGAGCTGGATATCATAGACTTTGACCTTGGCGTAAAGATTACAGGCGCAGGCTTCCCTGTCTATAAGGGCAAGGGCGCCAAGATTCAGCGCGCGCTCATCTCATACTTCCTGGAGAGCAACATAGCTGCTGGCTACACAGAGTACCAGCCGCCATTGGTGGTTAATGAGGCCTCTGCCTATGGTACAGGTCAGCTTCCCGACAAAGAGGGCCAGATGTATCACGTAACCCTGGATAACTTCTATATGATTCCTACCGCAGAGGTGCCAGTAACAAACCTTTACAGAGACTGCATTCTTAACAAGGAGGATTTCCCGGTAAAGATGACTGCATACACACAGTGCTTCCGCAGAGAGGCAGGATCTTATGGCAAGGATGTGCGCGGACTCAACAGACTGCACCAGTTTGACAAGGTGGAGATAGTGCAGCTCTCACTCCCTGAGAAATCTTATGAGGCCCTTGACGGAATGATTGCACACGTTGAGACTCTTGTAAAGGGTTTGGAACTCCCTTACAGAATCCTCAGACTCTGTGGCGGCGATATGAGTTTTACCTCTGCAATCACCTACGACTTTGAGGTCTATTCAGAGGCTCAGAAGCGCTGGCTTGAGGTAAGTTCTGTCTCCAATTTTGAGTCTTATCAGGCAAACAGACTTAAACTCAGATATAGGGACGATGAGGGCAAGACACAGCTTGCTCATACCCTAAACGGCAGCTCACTTGCATTGCCACGTATTCTGGCGGCGCTGCTGGAGAATAATCAGGATGCAGAGGGACATATCCACATACCTGCCGCTTTGCAGCCATACACTGGCTTTGATATAATCTGATAACAAAGCATAGAGAGCAAAAGACCATGCACCAGAGAGATTTGGCGCTGGAGAGCGAAAGAATAATTTTGGGCATAGACCCGGGAACGCAAATCCTGGGCTATGGCCTTATTCGCATTATCGGGAAGAGGGCGGAGTTTATAGATATGGGTGTGCTCAACCTCCGCAAGGAGAGGGACCACTTTAAGAAACTCCAGCTTATTACAGAGAATGTGACAGCTCTTATAGAGCGCTTTTCTCCCGATGAGCTTGCTGTGGAGGCCCCCTTCTACGGGGTTAATCCGCAAACAATGCTCAAACTTGGCAGAGCTCAGGGCGCTGCCATTGCCTCTGCGCTCCTGAAGGATATTCCGGTGTGCGAATATGCTCCGCGCAGCGTCAAACTTGCCATAACAGGCAGGGGCTCTGCCTCCAAGGAGCAGGTGGCAATGATGGTAAAGAGTATGCTCAACATAGATATTTTGCCGGAGTTTCTGGATGCAACAGATGCTCTGGCAATTGCTATGTGCCACTACCTTACAGGTAAAAATGCCTTGGCCGGAAGGGGCAACGGCACCTCTTGGGAAAATTTTGTGAAAAATAATCCCGATAGGATTAAACCTTCCAAATAATTTTTGGTCAAAGGTGTGAATAAGATTTAGAAGGAAGAGTTTTTTATGGTTAAGCGCATTTTTTTGGTTTTGACAATTGCCCTTGCAACTCTGGCAGGGCAATTGTTATATGCTCAAACGCAATCGGGAACAAGAGGACAATCCATTAAGGTTACAGTTTTGGACTCCCTCACAAAGACTCCTATAGAGTTTGCAACACTCTCTGCAACAGCAGAGGGGGCTGAGAAGCCTGTAAAATATGGTCTTACAGACGCCAATGGAGTTGTCTCCCTAACAGGGTTGAGGCCGGGTAAGTATACCATAAAGTTTGAGTATATGGGTTACAAGACCAAGAATGTGCCCTTTGAGATTGTAAGGGGAACAAATGAGATTAATCCGCTCTATGTCTCCGAGGAGGTGAATATGCTTAATGCGGTTGTAGTCTCAGATGTGGGAAATCAGATGCAGGTGCGCAAGGATACCATAGAGTACAATGCCTCCTCTTTTAAGGTTAATGACTCCGATATGCTGGAAGAGCTGCTTAAGAAGCTTCCGGGTGTGGAGATCTCATCGGACGGAACCATTACCGCAAATGGCAAGACCATAAACAAGATTATGATAGATGGCAAGACCTTCTTCCTGGACGACCCTCAATTGGCTACAAAGAACCTTCCTGCCAAGATTATCAACAAGGTAAGGGTGGTTGAGCGCAAGTCCGATCAAGCTCAGTTTACCGGCATAGAGGACGGCGAAGAGGAGACTGTGATAGACCTTAACATAAGGCCTGGAATGATGAACGGCTGGTTTGGAAATGTTGCTGGCGGCTACGGAAGGGATCTTATAAAGGTAGGCGACAAGAGCAACAACAGGTACGAGGCTGCCGCAATGTTGGGCAGATTTACCTCAAAGACTCAAATAAGCTTAATTGGCAATGCCAACAATACCAATAACCGCGGTTTCCATGACGTTGCAGCCTCTATGATGGGAGCAATGAGAGGCGGCGTCGGAATGGGCGGAGGCGGCGGCCATAACTTTACAGGAAATGGTATAACCACCTCCTGGATGGCCGGTGTGAATGCCAATACCGAGGTATCGGACAAACTCAAGATCTCCGGCAACTATCTCTACTCCGGTTCGGAGAAGAATGTTACCGAGAAGAAGGATAAGCAGACATTCCTCTCCGAGGACCGCGTTATGAATACAACGGAATCCGGCTATGACATTACCAAGACACAGGGACACAGAGCAGGCGCGGAGATAGATTGGAAATTGGGAGAGAATACCTCCATACTCTTCCGTCCTAGCTTTAATTTTGGAAGCGGTTCTTTTGACTCCTATAACGAGTTCTCCACAATCACAGATGGTACTGCTACCAACAAGGGTTACAGCAAGTCTTTTGGAGATAACAATTCCAAGAGAGCAAACGGAAACCTGCTCTTCCGTCAGAGGATAGGAAAGCCTGGAAGGACCTTCTCCATAAACTTCTCATACACTCTTTCGGACAATAAGACAGACGGATATAACAAGTCCCTTACAGAGTATTACACTCTTGGCACCTCATTGGCTCAAGACCAGCAATATACAACAGAGAGCAAGAGCTGGTCTCTTGGCGCGCGCGGTTCTTATACAGAGCCCCTTGGAAGAAACTACTTTGTTGAGGCCTCTTACGGATATACATATAATAAATCCAACTCGGACAAGGCTACATACGATGTTGATGCCTCCGGAGAGTACACCATAGCAAATGACGAGTACTCCAGCAATTATGAGAATGTCTTCATAACACAGCGTGTGGGACTCAGCTTTATGAAGCAGGAGGAGAAGTATAACATTACCATAGGCGCCAACCTCCAGCCAAGTTCTACAAGAAGTTTCGGTACTACAGGTATTAAGAATATTCAGACACTTAGGGATACAACATACTCCGTTCTTAACTTTGCTCCTTCTGCAAGGTTTGACTATAAATTCTCGGATACCAAGTTCCTCAGAATCCGTTACCGCGGCAGGACTACCCA
>SFUD01000070.1 GCA_004561775.1 bacterium
CATACAGAAGTATTCCAACAACAAGGCATTCAGCATAATAAATGGAGAATCCCTAACCTTTCAGGAAGTTGGCAAGAGGATAGAGAAGTTTACCTCCCTGCTGAACAGCTACAGAATTGCTGCAGGAGAGAAGATAGCCCTCTTTGGAGGCAGCATGCCCAACTGGCCTGTGGCTTATCTGGGAGTTACCAGCAGTTCCAGAGTTGTGCTTCCCCTTCTTCCCGATTTTACCGCCTACGAGGTTGCAAATATTCTGGAACACTCCGGCACAGAGATTATGATTGTCTCCAAGAAGTTGTTCTACAAACTCTCAGAGAAGATCAAAGAGCGCCTGAAGTTAATAATTGAGCTGGATTCGCTCTCTGTAATAAAGGAGGATGACCCCTACCTCTCCAACAAGGAGCAGGCTCCAATGGAGAGCCCCGCGCCAAAGGCAGAGGATATAGCCTCCATAATCTACACCTCCGGAACCTCCGGAACATCTAAGGGTGTGATGCTTACGCACAGTAATCTTACAACCAACATCTTCCAGTGCGACAAAGTATACCCTATCTACCAGAGCGACACTTTTCTCTCACTGCTGCCGCTCTCTCACGCATACGAATGCACAGTAGGCATGCTCTACCCGCTCTATGGAGGGTGCCACGTGGTTTACCTTAACGGAATACCCTCTCCATCTGTTCTTATGCCGGCGCTTAATAGCGTAAAGCCTACCGTAATACTTAGCGTGCCCCTTATTGTTGAGAAGATATACAAAGGAAAGATAAGGCCGCTCTTTACCAAGAGGCTTCTTATGCAATGGATTTACGGCATAATACCTGTCAGAAGAGTTCTGCACAGGATTGCGGGCAAGAAATTGCTTGCGCTCTTTGGGGGCAGGCTCAGATTCTTTGGAATTGGAGGCGCAAAACTGGATGGAACCGTGGAGCAGTTCCTTAGAGATGCAAAGTTCCCTTACGCAATAGGCTATGGTCTTACAGAGTGCTCGCCTCTCATAGCCGGTGCGGTGGGCAAATTCCACAAAGGCACTACAGGTCCAACCCTTGTGGATATGGAGATGAGGATAGACGACCCCGGCGCCAACGGAATTGGAGAGATTCAGGTAAAGGGTCCAAACATTATGAAGGGCTACTTTAAAGATGAGGCCAAGACCAAGGCATCCTTTACTCCCGACGGATGGTTCAAGACCAAAGACCTTGGCAGAATGGATAAAAAGGGCAACCTTTACATTACAGGCCGTGCAGACAATATGATGCTTGGAGCCAGTGGAGAGAATATCTACCCGGAGGAGATAGAGGCCATAATAAACGACAATGATTATGTTCTTGAATCTGTTGTAACCCAGAAGAATGGCAGGCTTGTTGCGCTAATCCACTTTAACTTTGAGCAGATTAATGCCATTAAAGAGGTTGCGGAGATTAAGAAGAGCATTAACAAGACATACGAGAAGTTGAGCAAAAAGTACCCTATCCTTGCAGAGAAGTGGCAAGGATTCAAAGAGATAAACTTTGCCACCTTTGACGCAAAACTGGAAAAGGTTAAATCAGACCTTCTTGCTTATGTAAATGACAAGGTAAACAAGGCTTCACAAATCTCCGAGATAATAATTCAGGAGACTCCATTCCAGAAGACAGCCACTCAAAAGATAAAGAGATACCTCTACAAATAGGGTATCTCTTTTATTTTCAGCACTGCTCTCACTTGCAGCACTCTTCTCACTTTGCAGCACTGCCCTCACTTTGCTGCACTGCTCTCACTTTGCAGTACTGCTCTCCGCGCGCTCTGCTGCTCTATCTAAGTTTGCCAAGGAATTTCTCCCTATCTACAATAAAGCGTTCGTGGTCCCCCTCGCCAATAAGGGCATTGGCTGTTGTATCGTATGCAGAGACCTTAAAGATAAGCCTTCTCTTATCCACCGCCGAGAGTTGCGCCACAGCCTTAATCTCGTTGCCCACAGGAGAGGCTTTTATGTGGGTTACGTTAAGCAGGGTACCCACAGTTGTACCGGAGAGCCCTGAGGCATCCATATACTCTTTTGCAGCATTCATTGCCGCATTCTCCATAAGCGCACACATACTTGGGGTTGCAAAGACCGGCATATCTCCGGACCTCATTGCAATTGCTGTATTCTCCTCCTTTACTACAGTAAAAGAGGTAAATTCTATAATCTTTTGGCTATTCTCCATCGCTGACTCTTTTAAATGGTGCAAGTACAAGGTTAATAATTATATAAAGCATAAGAACGCAAGCCACCCAAAGCGGGAATGCAAAACTCTCCAGAAGCAGCAGCAGCAATCCAAGCAGCAGAGAGAGGGCAATAAAGATAAAGCGGCTCTGGTTTCCCCTCCATTTTAGGGAGGAGAACTTGAATGAGAACATCGGGATGTTGCTTACAAGGAGAAGCGCCACCACTACAGTTGCCACATTTACCCAAATAGCATTCTCCGCAAGGAGTTGCATAAGGGCAGGTCGGGAAGAGGCATAGCCCATAAAGCCAGCCGTCATAAGTGCGGCAGATGGGGTTGCAAGTCCTATAAAGTTATGGGTCTGACGCGTATCTATATTAAATTTTGCAAGTCTTAGAGCAGAGAGCGCCACCAGCACAAATGGGACTGCAAGCATACAGGAGAGAAGAAGTGTGCTCTCCCCCTCGCTCTCAGCAGCTTTCCAGAGAGGCTCTGCAACGCTGCGCTGAAAAGAGAAGAGTATAAGCGTTGGCGCCACACCAAAACTTACCATATCCGCCAGAGAGTCCAACTCCTTACCTAGTGGAGAGTAGGCCCCGAGCAACCTTGCCGAGAGTCCGTCGCAAAAATCAAAGAGCGCGGCGGCAATCATAAAATAGAATGCGTTAAGGAAGTCACCCTCAAAGGCCTCAATGGATGCAAAGCATCCGCAGAGAAGATTCATAAGGGTAATGCTGTTTGGTATGTGCTTAAATATCTTCATCTCTTTCCATTATTACAACCTGCAAAAATATTCCTTTTTTGATAAATAAAAAAGACCGGCTCTCTCCTTACCGGTCTTAAATCTACTATTTGAGGGCAATCACCACTCTTGCGTTCTGCTATTTGAGGGTAATAACCACTCCTGCGCTTGCCCAAAAGCCAGGCATACGCAGACCTCCGTAGTCGAAGTACTTTGCAGAGGCTATATTCTCAGCCTCTACAAATATCTCCAGCAATTTGTGCTGCCACAGCAATTTCCCGTTTAGCAGGAAGTAAGGTTTGTACTCCTTTGTAACGGCATTGCCTGCATCATCTAGCTCCGAGTATGATCCTCTCCTGTCATAAAGAGTGCCATTTGCGGTAAAGAGCAGATTGTTGCAAAATGCTACAGTGGCAGAGAGCGAGAGCTTGTTCCTCATATAGTCCAGAGCATATTTGGAGATATACTCACCGCTGCTCTTGTCGGTATAGATAAAGCCATAAGAGAGTGATGCCTCCCTTAGGAAGCCCAACTTCTTCCTATATGCACCGCTAAGTTCTGCGCCATAGGTGTTCATAGAGGTAATCTGCATAGATTCCCAGTCTGCATCGGGAGTACGCTTAATCCAATCTATCACATTGCTGCCCCTTCTCCAATAGAGCACTGCAGAGGTGGCAAAGCGCTCAAAGCTCTGCTGCGCGCCAAGCCTTAGCATAAATGCCCGCTCCGGCACCAGATTAACATCTCCTTTGTAGCCTGTTGTGGTGTAGTAGAGGTCGTTGAAGGTTGGAAGGCGCATAGAGCTTACAGCGCCCAGATAGACCTTTGTGCCCCTATTTACATAGTAGGAGAGCTCTGCGCTTCCCGACCCTCTTGTGCCGTAGGGTGTCCTGCTCACTCCTGCAGAGGCGGCAACTCCAAACTTGCCATATTGCAGAGAGTGGCGCAACCAGAGGTTCAATACAGACCTGTTTTTGTACTTTGTGTAATCTATGGAGCCTATCCTCTTTGGTTCTGGCACAAATTGTCCCGATGCATCATTGCTGCCTATAGGCTCGCCCAACACCGTGGAGTAGATTGCATTGTTGGTGTAGTCCGCTCCAAGGGTTGTCTTGCCGGCAGCCCATTTGTAGGCCACCCAGCCGCTTACCCCTATGTTGTGGGTAATGTGATGATTGAAGGGAACTTTGGACTCGTCGCCCTTAATCAGTTGGAAGCAATCTTTGTTGAACCTGTAGGAGACGGTGGCATTTGTCTCAAACTTGCCAAAGGTTGCATACCAGCGGAGCGAGCCCAGAGCTGTTCTGGTCTCCTCGTACTGATTAGGATATTTTAATGAGTAGAAACCGTTTGCTCCAAAGTCTCTCTTCTGAAAACCTGCCTGAAGGTCGAAGGTACCAAAGTTCTTTGTTGTATAGGACCCTCTCAGATAGGTATTCAGATTTGCAAAGTCTGTATTGTAGATATACCCGTCGCTTCTTCTGTAGGAGGCCGCTCCAAAGAGTTTGAGGCCGCCCCGTTCTATGGCGCCGTTTATATTACCGTACCCGTACCCGTGCTCTCCACCGGTAAGGGCAACTCTCAGATAGTTGCTGTAGCTTGGAGTTACAATAAAGTTTAACGCGCCGGCATAGGCACCCGTACCCTGAACACCATCCAGCAGCTCTACAGATGAGAGCACCTGGGCATCTACAGGTAATGAGTGTGTCTGATGTCCTGTGCGGACATCTGTAAAATCTACGCCGTTAAGCAGAATCTGTGTCTGGTCAAATGAGCCTCCGCGAATCGAAATGTCTGCCTGCACACTCTTTCCTCCCCTCTCTCTTACATCTACGGCAGGTGAGAGTCGCAGAAGCTGCTCCAAGGTCTGGGCAACGGCAGGATGACTCTCCCTGCGTGTAAAGATTTGGGTTTGCGCCATAACAGAGCGCGTTGGCGAGGCCTTTTCTGCATACACCATAATGGAATCAAGATATTGATTCAGGCGTACGCTATCCAAAGCCTGTGCCTTAGCCTCTGTTGAGGCGAGTGCTATGATAGACATTCCAACCGAGAGCACTCCGATAGTTACATGGAGGTGCATAGAGGCAAAAGCAGAATAGCCTTTGCGCGCCCACCTCTTGAAGCATGGAGCTTTCTTTGGTTTAATGGAATTGTAAATCATAATTAGTTGTTAAAAATTAAACAATACGTCTCTGCATT
>SFUD01000071.1 GCA_004561775.1 bacterium
CGAGATGCCTGTGCTTGCACCAATGGTTGTAATGTAGGTGTCGTATGAACCTAATGAGAATTCTGCCTTTCCGCCAGCCTTTTCAGCAGCCTGGGAGGTAACCATATTTATGCCTCCTCCAAATGAGGGTGAACCGCCTATTGATGTGCCGGCACCTCTCTGGAGCTGTACTCCGCTTAAGAAGGATTGCATCATTGGAAGGTTTACCCAAAAGACCTCCTGACTCTCTGCATCGTTAAGGGTTATTCCGTTGGTGGTAACATTGATTCTTGAGGCATCTACACCTCTGATGGAGATTTTGGAGTAACCAAGACCAATACCTCCCTCTGTGGTTGTAACAACAGATGGCTGCAGCTCCAGAACCAATGGGAGCGAGTAGCTTGATGGAGCCTCTTTAAGGCTCTTTTCCGAAATGTTTGTGAAGGTTACAGGAGTGGATTTACCTGCAAAGACAGCATTTACAACAACACTGTCCAATTTTGTAACGTCGTCGCTTTTCTGCTGACCATAGCAGACAAAGGGGAGGACAACCATCCCCAGAATGATTAGTAATTTTTTCATAGTCCCTCCGCTGGTATTATCCAGATCAGGTTTTATGGGTATAATCTCAGCCTTGTGGCACCCCGTTATTAACAAAAGCATGCAGTTAGATTATCAGATACTGCACACCGCAATAAAAATTATTTTTTAAAAATTGTTACTTTATATATTCTTGGCCAATTCTTTCCGGTAAGGTATATTGCCCTCTCCTTGGGATTGTAGGCTATGCCGTTAAGCACATCTGTCTTTGCCGTGCGCAGCTGCGTAGGCAGCAACTTTCTGCAATCTACAACACCCTTTACCTTTCCGCTCTGCTTGTCTATTATAACTATCCTGTCATCGCAATAGACATTTGCCCATATATCTCCATCTATCATCTCCAATTCGTTCAGATAGTAGAGCGGCTTTCCGTTATATGTTACATTCTTTACAGAGTCTGTAATGAATGTATCGGGATTCAAAAAATAGAGCTTGTCTGAGCCGTCACTCATAATAAGGCTCTGCCCGTCTGTTGTGGCGCCCCACCCCTCTGTTGAAATGCGCCTCTCTCCTAGAGGCTTGAAGGTGGCAATATCGTAGATAAAGCATTTGTGCTCCCTCCAGGTAAGCAGGTAGGCCATCTCCCCTATTGCGCAGGAGCCCTCTATGAAATATCGGGACTCAAAGTACTGTATTCTGGAGATTCTGCCACTCTTAAGGTCCACCCTACGGAAGCTGGAACCGCCGTACTGCCCTGCACTCTCGTAGAGCACGCCGTTGTGGAAGAAGAGCCCCTGGGTGTAGGAATTGTCATCGTGCGGATAGCTTGCAAGCACACGGATGCCATAGTTTTGCACCTTCTGGGCAGACAACTCTTCAGGAAAAGCAATACATAGAAATATTGCAAGAGTTGCACAATATGAAATTATCCCTTTAAGCACCATTGTTTCACTGTTGCACACGCTGCAAAGTTAATTCAAAAAAGCGATTGTCAAACTTTATTCATTAATTTTGCGAAGTTTTTAAATAATGGAGAGAGTTCAACAATGGAGTCTTTGAAGGATTTTGGAATAACAGGTGTGGTAACTTGGCACCAGACAGATATAAGGGAGGAGATGCGTCCCTCCGCATTTCTTAACATTGCGCAGGAGCTTGCAAATTTTCACGCAGACAAGCTAGGCTTTGGTTATGACGACCTTATTAAAAGCGAGCAGGTGTGGGTGCTGAGCAGAATAAGGGTTAAATTCAACCGCGCGCTCAGGTGGAGAGACAAGTTTTATGCCGCCACTTGGCACAAGGGCGTGCAGGGGCTCTTTGGAATGAGGGATTTTGCCCTCTTTGAGTCCGACTGCAAAATGGAGGTTACCCCGCAGAGCATAAAGGAGGCTGCCATTACCGGCACCAGCGCATGGCTCATTATGAACACCCGCACAAGGCGCATAGAGCGCAGAAACCCCTTTGTTATGAATGAGCACTCCCTCTCTATGACAAACCCTATGGATGCAATGGAGGAGGGGTGCGACAAGTTGCACATACCCCAGGAATTATATCTTAAGTGGAGCCACCAGGTGCGCTACACAGATATGGACTTCAATATGCACGCAAACAATGCCAAATACATTGAGTGGGTTATGGATAGTGTTGACATTGAGCAGCTTAAAAACTACCGCATAACAGAGTTCCAAATCAACTACATACAAGAGGCTCATTTTGGAGACAAGGTGGATATCTATTCCTCTCTTCCCGATAACTCCAACACCAATCCGCAACTGGAGATATTCTACGTAGGCAAGCGCGGAGACTCCGTAATATTTGAGTGCAAATTGGATATAATAAGAGAGACCGGCAGGTAACCAAATCTGCTACCAACCGGTCTCTTAAGAGAAGGCGGACCTATAAGCCGAGTTCTGTACCCCTTGCGGGGCTTCTATCATTTATCTAGCGCAGCCTACCCCCCGGCAAAGAGCGAGCAGCCCTTAACTGCCGGTATACATGGCCTTGCAGGTTGCAGTGGCATACCGCAGAGATGTCGCCATCCCAACGCGTGAGCTCTTACCTCACATTTTCACCCTTACCCGCAGTCAGCGCGACTGAACTCAATCAGCTTAGCTGCGCTGCAGGCGGTAATTTTCTGTTACACCAAACATAAGCTTTCACCTATCTGTGCTCTCCACAGTGCAATGCTCTTCCCTGCCCGGACTTTCCTCCCGATAAAATCGAGCGATAGAACGTTCCGCCGGCTGCAAAAATAACTATTTTTCCTCAAAGAACTCCACAACCTCTCCAATAAGCGTATCTATCTGCTCCTGCGAGGTCAGAGTCTCTATTGGGAAGCCAAGAACCACACTCTTGTAATTGCCCTTGTAGGCAACACCTGCAGAGATGGTGTTGGAGTAGCGGAATATTGTGTAGGCATTCTCTCCAACAGGATTGAGCGCATCCGGAGCCTCTACCACATAGGATTTGCTGTTTGGCTGGTTATAGAAGTTGAACTTGCCTTTGAAGCCATACGGATTGGAGACACTTCCAACCTTGCCATCTACGGAGGCAGAGTGTGTCATCCATCTGAACTTGAGCACCTTGTTTGCAAACTCCTTGCCCTGGTCCGATACATTTACCGCATCCCAAAGGTCTGTAGCAATGTATGCGCCGGAGAGGAGCAGATTACCGCCTGCGTTTGCATATTGCTCAATAACCTTGCGAAGGCTCTCCGGGAAGACCTCATATTTTACCGGGTGATTGCCAAAGCCCACCTTGGTCTGGGTCTGCTTGCCCATAATGAAATCTACTGCAAAATAGCCATCCAATGAGACTGCTCCGCTCTTTACTGCGCCAACAGAGGTTGAGACAAAATCGTATCCTGCCTTAAGGAATGCCTCTCCGTGCACGGAAGGATAGTCGAAGGTATTTCCTGCAATTATCTTATCCTCGTAGTCGGATCTTGAGGCGCCAAAGCCTGGGGCATCATCATCTCTCCACTCCAGAGAACGGTTAAACTCGTACTGGCTTCCAATGTATGAAAAGTCTCTTATGTAAGGGACTCCGTGGTCATAGATATCCAAAAATCCTGCGTATGTGGAATCTTTGCTCTGGAAGTGCGCCGGAGGAGAGACCCTCTCAAATCCATTCACAATCATCACCTTAGCTCTCTTTGCCGCTGGAGAGGCAGATACGCCTACAGAGAGAATCTCCGACGGGAATGAGATGCCACCCTCGTTCAGAGCAACCACCTTAAAGCCGTAAATAACGCCCGGTTGAATCTCCACCTCGCACTTTGTACCCTCTATGACTGTACCTTCGTCAAATCCGCCAGTGCCCTCGCGTTTGTAAAGCACATAACTCTTTGCCACTGCAGTAGGCTCCAGTTCATCCGCAACAGGCTCCCAGGAGAGCTGCACCCTCTTTGAATCGGGAGTAAGGATTGCTGCAAAGTTCTTAACAGGCAGAGGCTGCACAACATAGTCTGTTCCATTCTTGTAGGCAAGGAATTTTAGCATAGCCTTATAAATTGCGCGGCTGGCCGTAAAGCGGAAGGATGGGTCCAAGCCGTACTTCATATCTGCAAAGTTCTGGTGTGATAGGAACTCCAGCAGCACGCCAGGCACCTCAGGAATCCTTGATTCTGCATAAGACCTGTCCCAGAGCTGCCTTCTGCCCCACTTAGGCTCATATTTTGCCCTTACATCCTCCACAAGCTGTGTCTGCATAATATCTGCAAACTCCCTGCCCAGCATTCTGCTCTCTCCATTTAAGTATTTGTCCGAGCCGTTGGAATACTTGGTATAGATTAGCAATGTGCCCACAATTGAGTCTGTAAGGAAGGTACCCGCATCTGTATGGAAGCCCAGAGAGAGGTCTATAGGCACATTGTAGCCACCCTTGCCCTTAGGGTTCTTGGAAGAGCCGGAGAGAAGCGCATTAACCCACTTGCCGCGAGACATATAGTCGTCGTTGTAATCATTCTTCATTTGAGTATAGGTATAGACCGAGTCCGCAAAACCTGCATACTGCAGCCAATACCTTGCTCCCTCTCTTATTCTTGGATAGCCGCTGGTCTGAGGCTCTACAGTGTAGTTTCTCTTTACCTCCACCGGCGTACCGCTGGAAGAGCTCTTGCGATTCTCCTCCATCTCCTCCGAAGGGTGACGCGCAATATTGCCCATTCCTCCTCCAAACTTTACACCATCTGCTGTAACAACCAATTTTTTTGAGGCAAATTTGGCATTATCCGTTGCATTTGTAAGATAAACACCCTGCTTGGAATCGCCCTTTGTAAAGGTAAAACTGCCAAGGCATATCCAGGTATTGCCGCCCATCTGCTGATTAACCAAGAAACTCTTCTCCCCGCCGCTGTACTTTACTTTGTACTTTACTGCAGGAGAGCTGTTTGGAAGAGTTTTGTAGGAGATATATACGGCATACTCGCCACTCTCCGGCACATTTGCAATCCAAACTGCCTCTGAGGCCTTTGCTCCCTTTGCAAGCTCCTTTGGTCCAACGCTCTCCGCAACCCTGTAGGTACCCATAGCAAAAGGATTATGCCCGGTTGACCATACCTTTGTGCCATTCTCTTCTCTGTATCCCGATGAGTTTGCGTCATTGTCCACTATTACCTCCTCTCTGCGCGGGTCGCGCTCTCTTGGCAGCAGCACCATAGCGCCTGCATTCTCCAGCATCGGGAGGAGGAAAGGCACTACATAACTCTGTGTGTAGAGGTCCTCCACTGTTTGGAAGTCTCTTGCACGCTGCCACTCCCACCTCTGCAGAGGCTGGTCGTAGTACCATCCGTGGCTCTGCCACATTGCTATATGGCTCTTCTGAAGGCCTTTTGTAATGGTGTAGGGGTTGGAGAGTGGTGTTACCAGTTTGTAACTCTCATCCGCATTGCCCTTCAGTTTCTTAACCTTTTTGTCCATTTTATAGACTTTGCCGGCATAGAATGCAGATGCAAGCTCCTCTATAGGTCTCTTCTCCACATATAATTTTATCTCCTTATTAGGGAAGTATTTGCCTATGATACTCTGCAATCTGGAAATTGAACTATCTCTGAAGTAATAATCTGTAAGGTTCTTTGCAAACATTACATCTACGGATTTGGAACCCCTCTTAATATCTGTAACCTTTGCCGTTGAACGCATTTTCATCATTGTCTGGAGGTAAGCTGTAACATCTTTGCCAATCCAAACCTTAAGGGAATCATCCGTACCATTTACCTTTGTATTGCCTAGATTGCCCGACTGCGCCCCTGCAAATGCCGCTGTTGCAACTATTGCAAACGCCGCCAGTAGTGATTTCAGAATAGTCTTCATAATTCTTTATTTGTTATTTTAACTATGCAAAAGTACGA
>SFUD01000072.1 GCA_004561775.1 bacterium
GCATATATGCGGCAAGATTCTCCGTTTTGGTAAGCGCTTGCGCCTCTTTAACTATAATAACCTGATAATCTGCAAATACGGGATAGCGCCTGCAGAGAGAGACTATGCCGTCTGCAGTAATCTTACCATCTGTGGCATAGATGACAGACTGGTTAAAATCCCTCTGGTCTGGGGTAAGCACCTCCTCCGAGAGGGCCTTTACAATGCGCTCCGTAAAGTAGGTCTCCTGACCGCAAAGCAGATAGACAGGCAGAAACTTCCTCTCTTTAATGCTCTTCATAATGGAACGGAAATTCTCCGTTGCTTTTGCAAATGGGTCTACGTATGCCATAACTCCACAATTTACAGAATAAGATAGAGTGTGTATGCCACATAAAGCGCAATCATAAGCGCACCCTCCGCGCGGGTAATTGTACGCTCTTTATAAAATACTCCCACAAACCAGAGCACTATGCTGGAGAGCAGCACCATTCCAAGGTCTATTGCGCCAATGCCTGCAAGCTTTATCGGCGATATTGTAGAGGAGAGTCCCAGTATGAGGAAGATATTGAAGAGGTTGCTTCCCACAACATTGCCCACTGCCATCTCCGACTTTCCCTTCAGCGCAGCCACAACAGAGGTTGCCAGTTCGGGAAGAGAGGTGCCTCCTGCAACTATTGTAACTGCAATAAGGCTCTCGCTTGCTCCCAAGGCCCTTGCCAGCCCGGAGGCGCCTCTTACAAAGCTCTCACCACCTACAATAAGGAAGATAAGGCCGCCAATGGAGAAGAGAATTGCGCGCCAGAGCGGCATCTCCTTTATTCCCGATTCCGCAGCCGCATCAGCGCCGCAGCTGCCATTGGCAGCAGTAGAGCCATTTGCACAACATCCGCCATTTGCAGCAGATACGGAGGCCTTCTGCTCCTCTCCGGCAGCAATGGAGAAGGTGTGGGAGAGGAAGATTGCCATAAAGCAGAGCAGCACCAGCCCGTCTGTTCGGCTAAGCCCTCCTGCCACGCACCCCTCTGTGGCATCTGCACAGAGCAGAATAAGCACAAAGGAGGCAAGGATGCAGAGAGGTATCTCCTTCTTTATGAGCAGTCTGCTCACCTTAAGAGGGCGCACCAACACAGTGCATCCAATAATCATAAGCGTATTGAAGAGGTTGCTTCCAACTACATTTCCAAGGGCAATGTCGCCATTTCCCTTTATTGCGGATATTGCGCTTACTGCCAACTCCGGTGCGGAGGTGCCAAATGCAACAATGGTGAGTCCTATAACAAGTTCGGAGACCTTCATCCTCTTTGCTATGGAGGAGGCTCCATCTGTTAGGGCATTGGCTCCCGACAGAATCAGTGCGAGCCCAACTATGAATAGTAATATATCTGCAATCATAACCATCGCAAAATTACAAATTTTTGTACTATCTTTACAATATGCAAAAGTACTATTGGGACCCGTTAAGGCGCAAGGAGGTGCCTGCCACTCCGGAAGAGTTGGTAAGACAGTCATTCATTGAGTATCTTAACAAGGAGCTTGGGTATCCGCTCTCGCTTATGGCAAGCGAATACTCCACAACATACAACGGCAGGGCATATCGTGCGGATATAGTACTCTTTAACCGCTCTCTTAAACCTGTTATGATAGTGGAATGCAAGGCGCCCTCTGTAAAGATAGATTCCAATGTTGTATCTCAGGTCTTGAGGTACAATCTCTCATTTGGAGGAGAGGGTGTGGAGACCCTTGTGGTTACCAATGGCAAAACCACCTGTGCAATGGTTTATAACAGGGAGGAGAAGTGTTACAGATTTGTGGAGCAGATACCTGAATATATCTCCGTGGAGAAGGATAAGTAATAGTTGTTAGATGAAAGATTTCTTAAAGAACGAGGTCTTTGGAATAGTCTCCAAGGCCGCAGAGGAGGAGGGAGTAAGAGCCTTTGTTATAGGCGGATTTGTAAGGGATGCCTTTCTTGGCAGACCAAGCAAGGATATAGATATTGTTGTGGAGGGCAGCGGCATTGCGCTGGCCAAGCTGGTTGGCAAAATTGTCGGGAGTAAAGTAGCGGTCTATAGCAATTTTGGTACTGCAATGCTCCACTATAAGGGGGTAGAGGTGGAGTTTGTAGGCGCCCGCAAGGAGTCCTATGACAGAAATTCCAGAAAGCCGGTGGTTGAGGATGGCACTCTGGAGGAGGACCAGCAGCGTAGGGATTTTACTGTAAATGCTTTGGCGCTGAGTCTGCAGAGAGAGGATTACGGCTCTCTTGTAGATCCCTTTGGCGGCATAAGAGACCTGCACAATGGCCTGCTGAGAACACCCCTGGACCCCGATACCACCTACTCCGACGACCCTCTCCGTATGATTCGCGCAATCCGTTTTGCAACCCAACTCTCTTTTACCATTGTCCCCGAGTCTTTTGAGGCAATCAAGCGCAACAAGGAGAGATTGGATATACTCTCGCTTGAAAGGATTAACGAAGAGCTAAACAAGATTCTCCTCTCCCCAAAACCCTCTGTAGGCTTCTTGCTTCTGGAAGAGAGCGGATTGCTGGAGAAGATTCTGCCGCAACTCTGCAATCTCAGGGGAGTTGAGACAATGGATGGAAAGGGGCACAAAGATAATTTTGCACATACCTTGCAGGTGGTGGATAACATTGCCTCCACCACAGATAATCTCTGGCTCCGCTGGGCGGCCCTGCTCCACGATATAGGCAAACCCCTTACCAAACATTACGACCCGGAGATAGGATGGAGCTTCCACAATCACGATTTTGTTGGAGGCAAGATGATTCCGGGGATCTTCCGCCAGCTTAAGATGCCCCTTAACGAGAAGATGAAGTATGTTCAGAAACTTGTGCAGCTTCACCTGCGCCCTATAGCCCTGGTTCAGGATGAGGTTACAGACTCTGCCGTAAGAAGGCTTCTCTTTGATGCTGGAGACGACATAAATGACCTTATGCTCCTCTGCGAAGCGGACATAACCTCCAAAAACGAGAACAAGGTAAGACGAATAAAGTCCAACTTCCAGTTAGTGCGTAAAAAACTTGTAGAGGTGGAGGAGAAGGACCGCGTGCGTAATTTCAAAAACCCCATCACAGGAGAACTCATTATGCAGAGATATGCTCTCCCACCCTGCAGCACAATAGGCATAATCAAAGAATATGTCAAGGAGGCCATATTGGATGGCATAATAGAGAACAACTACGAGCAAGCCTTCCAACTAATGGAGAAGAAAGCACTCGAACTTGGCCTCACACCCCAACCCTTGCAGAAGTCCCTATAACCACTTATTAATCTGAACATTGCCGCCATTTGATCGAGGTCCAGCCCAAGGGTCTTGAAGGTGAGGTTCTTGCCGTTGCGGTATATATGCAGCTGGCGGCTGCGAAGATCAGCTGTTGTATTTACCATGGCATTTCTTATACTTCAGTCCGCTTCCACAAGGGCAGGGATCGTTGCGTCCAACCCTTGGTATACCCATCCCGAAGCCAACAGGGGGCATCTTATCCGGGAGCGGCTGGAGGCTTGGCTTTTCGTATTTCTCAAAGACTTCGTGGGAGGAGTATCCCTTGAAAATCCACTTCGGGACATTGTTTGTATACTCCTGGACTACACCCATCATCTCCTGCACCTGGTCAAAACCCTTGAGCAAGCCGTCGAAAAGATGTATGGCACCAAGCGGGCCCTTTGTCCCACCCTCCTGAGCACTGAGCCATACCAGAGTGCCTGTCACATTGCGTTCTTTTTCCCCCATGCCGACCTTCTTCATAAATGCAGTCAGTTTCTTTCCGGTCGGAGAGTCCTTTCCCACGAACGGATAAAGCGGGTCGAATCCTGCTGCCATGAATTCCTCCTTCGAGAACTGGCGGTAGTCCTTTATCTCTGCCCTGTTCTCCCTTTCAAAAATGAGTTCGTCAAGATCCTCGTTCCTTATTATGGTCTGGAGATAAACCACGTCGTCCTTCCTAACTACATTCATTTTCATAAGGAATGACTCAAACAGGAACTGTATTGACTGCACTGCCAGCTGCGGATTGGTCTTGAAATCATATATGGATGAGAATATTTCAAGCACTTTCTTATGCTCCACAATTCCGTATGTATTGAGTATTCCCATCAGAAGGGCCTCGAATTCCATATAACCGTTGGCCCTCCTGAACGACAAGGCCATAGGCAGGCGTTCCTTGATGGAATCATAGAGAGCCGGAACTATGGTGAAGGTGCTGGAATCATCGGTTCTTTCCTCAACGACAAACCCTAAAGCCTCCATCACTGTAGCGTAGGGCTGGGGGGAAGTGCGGAACTCACTCCCCTTCTCCATCTTCACCATTATCTCCATAAGGTCAAGCTCCCTCTTGGGGAGGCAGCGTAACCATGCGTCAGAGTTATTGATGATAAAGTCGGTCAGCCCTATTGCCATCTCGGCCTTCCGCAGATTGGACGCCAGTTCACAACCGAGCATATCCGCAAAAATTCTGAGCTGAATTTTGGTGCGAGGTATCAGTGACCGGTATATGAATTCAAGATCCTGTGCTATCATATAGAGTATTAGTTTATATATGTTATTCTATTCAAGTTCGTAATTCAACTTCATCATGTTGCCCGGAGCGCTTCAGTGGCGATGCCACGAGAGTATTGTATATTTTCCCGTCGGTAACGGTTGTTCGGAATTCCCGAACTACTGAATCCTTTGCAAGTTCTCCTTCCTTTTACAAAGAAATAATGGGCGGGTATTATATGATTTCTGCACAGATTAAGATACAAAAATAGACATAATTTCAGGATACACAATAATAGTTTTGACAATAGTGTAAATAACCTGTTTTCCAAGAAAGTTGACAATTTCGTGATACTGCAAATAATCGACACCCTGGCCGTGGTGCAGGTATCCGATGGGTGATAAGGCTGCACCTGGCCTGGTGCATCGTTCGAGCAAATCACCGCGCGCACGAATCCTTGTTCTAGGCACCTCTGGGGCACATTGGCCCGCGCGGTGGCCTCGATTTGAGCTCACCGAGCGCGTTACTAAAAGTTAATTAT
>SFUD01000073.1 GCA_004561775.1 bacterium
AGCTGTCTAGGTATTCACCCTTATTCATTCGCTCAATCTGCCTAATAAGCTGGTCTGTGTGGCTGTGACCGCCCGGGGTAGGGGAGAAATACTTCTCTCCAGGTATAGCGTCGCCCCTCAAGGCCATAATATTCTCTATCCCCAAGAAATTAAGGTCTACAAGAATATTCTCCACCTGCTCTATAGTCTGGCCTCCGCAAATTACGTGAGGCACAACCTCTACCTTAAACTCCTTCATTATGGCTGCCGCAATGGCAACTGTGCCCGGACGTTTGGTTACTGTAACCCTTCTGAAAGAGCCGTCGGGGTTGCTCTGATACTCAATCTCGTCTCTATGAGAGGTTATATTAAGGAATGGAGGGGCAAACTCCATAAGCGGAGCTATAGAGTTGTAAAGTTTGCTGATGTCGCTCCCCTTAAGTGGCGGAACCAGTTCAAACGAGGCAAACGGCCGTTTTGAGGCGGATAGTATCTCTGTAACTTTCATGTTATATGTGGTATTTGGCCCTTTTATGCGATATGATTATTCCGCAGATTGCGGTTGAAGGCACTATAGAGCAGCTCTCTGTAAGTCCCAATTCCAACTTGGCACCTGCATCGGTGAGGTTGAAGATAAGTCTCTTGTAATTGTGGTCGGGACACATAGGATAACCTATAGCCACCCTTATAATGTTGTCGTTAAAGGAGATTTTCTCTTGCATCCACTCTGCCAGCCCCTCTGTGAGCGCGGCGCAGAGCGATTGCCTCAGCAGGTAGTCAAACTCTTTGCTGTTGTACTCTCCTGCGCGATTGTCTGTTACCTTAAGGGTAAAGAGGCCTGCCCTTGAGCTGCCGTTCTGCGGCAGGTAGTCTGCTGCGGAGAGGTGCTCGGAGTTGCGCTTAAGCTGCCGCGGAAGAAGAATAGAACCTGCTGCAATACCGCTCTGCTGCGGGTCTGAAGAGACTTTGCTCTCTATAATCATCTGCTCCCCCTCTCTGTGCACATTGTAGAAATGGAGCACTACTCCGGCATCAAACTCCCGCCCTTTTGCAATTCTCTCCAGCTCCTCCATAGCCCTCTTGCGCAGGCTGGTCCTCTGCTCTGCTGAGGCGGTCTCCTCCGGATTGCTGCCCTTCAAGCCCCAAAAACCATAGAAGATAGGCCAGTCCATATATGGAACAAGCTCATTTATATCTATGTGGAAAGCCTCCAGATTCTGCTTCCCGAATTGTGGAGCCTGCTCAAAATCCTCACTCCCGAATTGTGGCGCCATAGTGCGCGCCTCTCCCGGAGTAAGCAGGTTGTTGTTGGAAGATTTGTAATAGAGAGCGCGTATCTTGCGCTGCTCTGCCAGTATCTCCTGCAGGGCATCTGAAGAGGAGAGAATCCTCTTAATCTGCAGCGCAGTAAGGGAGGCATCCCCTCCGTAGATTACGCCGTTGGGGTAATGAGGCGCCAGCTTTACTGCGGTATGGAGCTGCGATGTGGCTGCGCCTCCCACAATTATTGTTATTTGATGCCCAACCTCCGCCATAATGCGGCCCCTGTTCTTCTCAAAGAGTTTGCAGAGATTCTCCATCTCTGTAAGAGAGGGAGTTATTAAACCGCTAACTCCAACAAAATCTGCCTTTTGCGCTATTGCCTCCTCCAATATCCTCTCCGAATCTACCATAACGCCAAGGTCTACAACCTCCATATTATTGCACTCAAGCACAATGCAGACAATGTTCTTGCCAATATCGTGAATATCTCCCTTTACGGTAGCAGTAACAATCTTGCCCGGATGCTTTGGAGCAGAGCCCTTTTGCATATAAGGCTTAAGAAGGTCCACTGCGCCCTTCATTACTTTAGCGCTTTTAACCACCTGAGGCAGAAACATCTTGCCCTCTCCAAAGAGTTCTCCTATAGCGCCCATTCCACGCATCAGGGGACCCTCTATAAGAGAGACAGCATCTCCATCTGCACGCTTAAGCGCCTCCATAAGATTCTCCTGCAACCCCTCCGTGCTCCCCTTCAGCAGCAGATTAAAGAGTTGCTCCTCCGGATTAACGGCAGCAACCGCGCCAGCATCTGCACTGCCAGCGTCGCCTGCGCCTGCCTGCTTTGGAGCCTCCTCCTCCTTAATGCGTTGTGCAAGAGCCACCAGCCGCTCTGTTGGGGTGCTCTCCTCTCCGGCGGTGTGCCTGTTAAGAATAACATCCTCTGCACATTTAAGTAACTCTGGCTCAATATTGCTGTAAATCTGCAGCATAGAAGGATTAACAATAGCCATATCAAGACCTGCTGCAATAGCGTGGTAGAGGAAGATAGAGTGCATAGCCTCCCTAACCCTATTGTTGCCGCGGAAGGAGAAGGAGAGGTTGGATATTCCTCCCGATGTCTTACATCCTGGCAGGTTCTGCTTAATCCAGGCTACAGCCTTTATGAAATCTACCGCATAATTCTCGTGCTCCTCTATGCCTGTTGCAACAGAGAGCACATTTACATCAAAAATTATGTTGTTTGGAGTAAAGCCGCACTGCTCTGTGAGAATCTTATAGGCGCGGCCGCATATCTCTATCTTTCTCTCAAATGTAACCGCCTGCCCCTCCTGGTCGAAGGCCATAACAACTACCGCCGCCCCAAGGTTGCGAATCTGGTTGGCCTTTTGAATAAAGATCTCCTCACCCTCTTTAAGGCTTATGGAATTAACTATTGCCTTGCCTCCGCACTCCTTTAGAGCCACAAGCACCGTCTCCCAATCCGACGAATCTATCATAAATGGGACCTTAGCCACCTGAGGGTCGTCCAGAAGCCATCTTAGGAATCTCTGCATCTCCACCCTGCCGTTGGACATAGGGTCGTCTGTATTAATATCAATAATGGTGGCTCCATCCTCTATCTGCTTGCGTGCAATATCAACAGCCTGCTGATATTGCCCCTCCCTAATCAGTCTTGCAAATTTTGCGCTTCCGGCAACATTGGTGCGCTCTCCAACATTAATGAAATTGTTCTTTATTCTGTTAATCTCCAGACTCTCCCATCCCGATACGCACATTGAATCTGCTGCCGGCGCATAACCGCGCATTATGCCGCCCTTGGCAAGGATTGGCTGTATTTGATAACTTCTTGGAGCAAGGCCCTTTACAGACTCGGCTATGGCCTTTATATGCTCAGGGGTGGTGCCGCAGCACCCGCCGGCAATATTGATGAGTCCTCTGCGCGCCAAATCTCCAATTATTCCGGCTGTCTGCTCAGGAGTCTCGTTGTACTCGCCAAGTTCGTTGGGGAGTCCTGCGTTGGGGTAGATGCTTATTGCGCAAGGGAGTCCGTTCTCCCAGCCATGCCCTCTGTAGAGTGCAATCTCCTCCACTATTTTGCCAAGCTCCTCTGCGCCAAAAGAGCAGTTGAGGCCAAATGAGGCTATCGGGAAGCTGGAGAGTGCATTAAAGAGGGCCTCCCACCTGTGTCCGCTAAGGAGCCTTCCGGATTTGTCATTTATTGTGGCAGAGACCATTACGGGAATCTCAATCCCTCTCTCCTGCAATACCTCTTCTATGGCATAGAGAGCTGCTTTGGCATTAAGGGCATCGTAGATTGTCTCCATAAGGAGAAGGTCTGCTCCGCCATCTATAAGGCCGCACACCTGCTCTTTGTAGGCCTGCGCCATAAGGTCGAAGGAGATTGCGCGGTAATCGGGACGATTAAGGTCCGAAGGTATGGAGAGCGATTTTATCATTGGCCCCATAGAGCCTGCCACCAAGGGCTTGTGCGCTCTCTTGCCCCCTGTGGAGAGGTATTGCGCTATGGCCTGCTGCGCTATCTCTGCTCCTTTGCGGTTAAGTTCATATACTTTATCGGCAGAGTTGTGGGCCTCCTGTGAGAAGCGGTTGCTGCTGAAGGTGTTGGTCTCTATAATGTCCGCTCCGGCCTGAAGGTAGGAGAGGTGGGCCTCCATAACAATATCGGGACGGGTTATATTAAGGTAGTCATAGTTGCCCTTAGCGCCCCCAAAGTCGCTTGCGGGGAGCTGGTGTCTCTGAAGCAATGTTCCCATTGCCCCATCAAGGACCAGAATGCGATTCCTCAGAAGGTCTGTAAAGTCTTCTCTTCTCATAATAAAGAAAAAGCCCCCGGCATAAAGCAGAGGGCCTTGTTTGCGGGTGGAAGATGGGGCTCGAACCCACGACCCCTAGTGCCACAAACTAGTGCTCTAACCAACTGAGCTACATCCACCATATATTGGCCTTTTCGCCAAGTGGGTGCAAAATTATGGTTTATTTTTATAATAAAAAAATATTTGAACATCTTTTTAACTTTTTATTTGCGGTGTAGGAAATTTGAATTTTAAGAATTAGATTTGTAAGATATTTAGAAACCAATATTTTATTACAATATTTAATTATTAAGTGATTTCAGATGGCAAAAGAGATTAAATTTTCGCTCCTCTATAGGGATATGTGGCAGTCTTCTGGCAAATATGTTCCTAGAGTGGACCAGTTGAAGCAGATAGCGCCAGTCATCATAGATATGGGCTGCTTTGACCGTGTGGAGACAAACGGTGGCGCATTTGAGCAGGTGAATCTGCTCTTTGGAGAGAATCCTAACAAGGCTGTAAGAGAGTGGACAGCTCCTTTCAACAAGGCAGGTATTCAGACACATATGCTGGAGCGTGGTCTTAACGCTCTTCGTATGAATCCTGTGCCGGAGGATGTTCGCTTCCTTATGTACAAGGTTAAGGCAAAACAGGGAACAAACATTGCGCGTTCTTTCTGCGGACTTAACGATCACAGAAACCTTAAGGGCTCTGTGATTGGCGCAAAGAAGGGCGGTATGATTTCTCAGGTTGCGCTCTCAATCACCTACTCGCCTATCCATACTGTAGAGTACTATATGGGTGTTGTAGATAAGGTTGTGGAGTATGGTTGCGATGAGATCTGTCTTAAGGATATGGCAGGTATCGGACGTCCTGCTTTCCTTGGTCGTCTTACCAAGTCAATCAAAGACAAGTATCCTCATATAAAGGTTC
>SFUD01000074.1 GCA_004561775.1 bacterium
GCTCTACACTCAACCTATAGAGATAAGCACAGACGAAGAGAAGAAGATACTCAACATAATCTGGCAGAACGGAAATGCAAATATCCCGTATATGCCTGCAGATGACTATCCCCAGTTAAAGCCCCTAGAAGAGCCAAAGAGCATAACCTTAAAGGCCAATGTGCTCTCCAATGCCATAAGCAATACAATCTATGCAACTTCAGACGACTATCTGAGGCCGGCAATGAACGGCATCTTCTTTGACCTCTCGGAGGAGCAGAGCAACATAGTAGCATCCAATTCGCACATTCTTGTCACCTTCTCCATAGATGCCAAAGGAGAGAAGAGCTCCTTCTCGCTTCCGAAGAAGGCGGCAAACCTGCTCAAGAACGCTCTCGCAAAGATGGAGGAGGAGGATGTGGAGATCTCATACGACTCTAAATTCGCCTACTTCAAATTTGACCAGAACCTTCTTGTAAGCAAACTCATAGAGGGCAACTTTCCAAACTACAAGGCGGTTATTCCTCAGCACAATGAGAATCTCCTAAGCATCTCAAGGGCAGACCTGCTTAATGCCACACGCCGCGTAAAGGTCTTTGCAAACCCGGCAACCAGTCAGATTGTACTCAAGCTCAGTTTCAATCAGATTGAGATCTCCACCCAGGACGTAGCCTTCTCCACAAGCGCAAGAGAGCAGCTCATTTGCGAATACAACGGAACTCCAATGGAGATCTCCCTCAAGGCCAACTTCTTTGAAGATATTCTCAACAACCTGCCATACGAGCAGATTGTTCTCAAGTTCAAGGATTCCACCAAACCAATGCTGATAGTGCCTGCAGAGACAGAGAGCCAGGAGGAGAAGATAAGCGTTCTTCTTATGCCAATGATAGTTACCTACTAGCCCCGGTGGCAGAAGCGGCAGCAGGAGCGGCAGCAGCATCGGCGCCACCATCGGGAATAGATCAGCGGAATAGCAACGGCGGCAACTTGCGGCGCTGCTGCCAAAATTTAAATAATATTTGGAATATGCAACTAGATTTAAAGAATCCGATTGTCTTCTTTGACATTGAGAGCACCGGACTCAACATAGCAAAGGATAGAATAATAGAGATATCTGCGGTAAAGGTCTTTCCGGAGAGGGATGAAAATGGCCAGAACAAGATAGAGGTAAAGACCCGCCGGATAAGGCCAATGGATTTCACAAATCCCAACAATCCGGTAGAGGTACCAATCACCCCGGAGGCACAAGCAGTGCACGGCATCTCCAACGAGGACCTTAAAGATGCACCGCCATTCAAGCAATATGCAAAGAGCCTTGCCAACTGGATGGAGGGTTGCGACATAGCGGGATACAACTCCCTTAAGTTTGATATTCCTCTCCTTGCAGAGGAGTTTTTGAGGGCGGGCGTCTCCTTCGACTTCCGCAAGCGCAAGCTGGTAGATGTTCAGAACATCTTCCACAAGATGGAGCAGCGCACACTAGTGGCGGCATACAAATTCTACTGCCACAAAGACCTTACCAAGGCACACAGCGCAGAGGCCGACACTATGGCAACTTACGAGGTTCTTATGGCACAGTTGGACAAATACAACCAAGAGAGCGTAGAGAAGGGCGAGTACCCAATTGCAATACAAAACAACATAGAGTGGCTTGCCGACTTCTCCACAAAGAGCAAATTTGTTGATTACGCCGGCAGAATAATACTAAATGAAAAGGGAGAGAAGATAATAAACTTTGGCAAACACAAGGGCAAAACCGTAGAATCCGTCTTTGAAACAGAGCCAAGCTACCACGCCTGGATAATGAACGGCGACTTCACAATGGACACCAAGCACCAGTTTGACAAAATCTATATGGAGGTCCTAAAAAAGAAGAACGGCAGTTCAATCCTAATCAAATAGCACTCTGCCCAGCCCAGTTGCATTGCCCAACCCAGTTGCATTGCCTGCGCTGCCACGCCGCCCGCTCTTGCCGCACCTTCGCCTGCATGCCACGCTGCCTGCTCTTGCACCGCCACGCTGCCTGCACCGCCACGCAAAAAGAGATTTATGAACATAATAATCAAACCATACAACCCCCAGGAGGGTCTCTTCTACTTTAAGCCGGACACCACTCTTAACAGAGATTACACAAACCTCTACCTTCCGCATTTCATAAAGAGAGTAGAGGCCAAGGAACTCTTCTATATAAGAATAGACCGTGCCGGCAAAGGCATTGCAGAGAGATATGCCTCCCGATACTTCTCCAAAGGCAACTACGCACTCTCAATAAGCATAGCCCCAGATATCTTCCCGAACGCAGCACCAAGCGCAACGCCAAGTCAAGCACCAAGCGCAACGCCAAGCGCAGCAATAATAAATGGGAGCGTAGCAAACGCAATAGATTACAGTTTCTACTCCATGCCGGCAGAGAAGATAGAAGATCCCCAACTTATAGAAGAGTTCTGCAAATACATTGCGCAAATAACAGAAATCATATCACTAAGAACCGGCGACATAATAGCAATCGAGACAGGAAAAAAAGAATACTTCTCAATAGAAGACTCCCTGCCAATACCCACATCAAACACATCATCCCCATCAGGCATAACCGGCACCCGCCGATGCCAAATAACCTGTTTCCCCAACCTTGCACCAGTTAACATCATCTTCTAGCGTAACAATCGCGCTTTCAGGCCAAATTTAAAAGAATCATCTCTTCCCGAGCACAAAAATGCCGATTTCGTGCTCGAAAGTCCCGAAAATGTGGGTTCCGAAGGGCAAAAGCGCACAAAAACCTCGATTTTGTGCTCGAAATGCCCGAAAATGAGGGTCCCGGCAGCCAAAAAAGCACAAAAACCTCGATTTTGTGCTCGAAAGACCCGAAAATGAGGGTTTCGAATGGCAAAAGCGCACAAAAACCCCGATTTTGTGCTCGAGAAGAAGGAGATTGGCACTAGGGAGAGAGGAAATTAGCATCGGGAAGCATAACCGTGGCCTTCTTGCAAATCACCGCGCACGCTCACAAAATATAAATATCTCATAACCAGACAATTAACTTTTATAAATGCGCTCGGTGAGCTCAAATCGAGGCCACCGAGCGGGCCAATGTGCCCCAGAGGTGCCTAGAACAAGGATTCGCGCGCGCGGTGATTTGCAGGAACAGCGACACGGACAACCAACAACACCATTTGCCACCCAACACCTGCACCCCGGCCAGGCGACAGCCTCATCCGGGGGAGACACGGAGGTGGCGTAGGCAATCGGTGCAGATGAGTCGAAAGATTTGCTATGTCTGAGCAGCGGCCTATGTGGCAGCAAGATAGATGGGCACTTATATTAATAGGTGCAGCGAATAGTCGCACGCCACAGCTGCGAGTTAGCAAATCCGGCCCAGGTGCGCCAGATTGCTAGCCAAACCGGAGTACTTCTCTCCGCCGAATGAGGTTTGTTGGTGGCCGGGGCGCCGAGGCAGAGCTGCTGGCCGGCTAGGGCGCCGCTGCGGAGCGCCATCGGGAAGATGTTGCTGGCCGAGGCGCCGTGGCGGCTGAGATGTTGCTGGCAGGACGCTGCTGGCAGAGAAGACGCAAGGCTGCATCGGGAAGCTGCTGCTGGCCGGGGCGCCGCTGAGCAGGACGCTGCTGGCAAAGAAGACGCAAGGCTGCATCGGGAAGCTGCTGCTGGCAGGGGGTGCCTGAATGGGCCATTACTTCTCTAGCGCACCACGCATAGCAAGGGCGCCGGTGGAGAATGCCATCTGGAGATTGTAACCGCCAGTGTCGCAATCCATATCAATTACCTCTCCGGCAAAAAAGAGGCCCTTATGCAACTTGGATTCAAGATTCTTTTTTGAGAGTTCTGAAAGGGAGACCCCTCCCGCTGTAACAACTGCTCTGTTGTATCCCACATACCCCGTGATAGTAAAGTGCCAGGACTTCAGCTCCTTTGCTATTTTAACAGGGTCCATAGGAAGAGCCGGATGAGCAAATAAGAAGGGGCGTATCAACAACGCAGGCATCACCTCCCTAAGAAGTACCTGAAGATTTGCTGCTGCGCGGCCCTTGCTTCTAATAATTGAGGAAAGTCGGGAGGCAAGCTCTTCCCTGCTAACTGCCGGCTTGAGATCTAAAATCAACTGCAGTTGTGAAGACTTTACTCTTACTCCCGATGCCTGCTTTGCCTGAGCTGACTGCTGCGCCGAAAATGCCTGCTTTGCCGAAGCTGCCTGCTGTGCCGAAAATGCCTGCTTTGCCGGCAACGCCTGCGAAGCCGGATTGGTTGAGAGCAGTTCAACGGCTCTTCTGCTTAGTTTGTAACCAATGGGGCCTTCTATTCCACCATTTGTAAAGTCTGCATCGCCAAACTCCGAGGCTAAGATATTACCCTCATATTTGAGACTCAACTGTACGTTTTTAAGATGAAGCGTTTCACCTATGCATTGCCACATTTGGTCATAGTTCTCCGGTATAAGCGCGGTGAGTGAGGGAAAGAGTGGAGTTACCGTATGTCCTAGTCGCTTTGCAAAGGTGTATCCGTCTCCCGTAGAGCCCGTGGAGGGATATGAGAGTCCCCCGGTGGCAATGATAACGGAGCGGGCAGCAGCCACAGGCCTGCCATCTTCACCTATCAGCAGAAAGCGACAACCCGCCGCAGCATCATGAAGAGAGCGAGATGCGGCGCCACCACCTGCAGCATCGGGAAGAGAGCGAGATGTGGCGCCATCTCCTGCAGCATCGGGAAGAGAGCGAGATGCGACGCCATCACCTGCAGCATCGGGCAGAGAGCGAGAGGCAGAACCACCTGCAGCATCGGGAAGAGCAAAAGAGGCCGCAGTGCCCGCAGCGGCTGAGATAGGCTGAATCTCTTTTATGGCGGTGTTTGTGCAGATGGGGATTCCACCCTCTTTGCAGGCGGCAACAAGGGTATCTATTACATCTATGGCGCGCATGCTGCGGGGAAAGACCCTGTTGCCACGCTCCTCTACAAGAGGGAGGCCGCACTCCTGGAAGAGCTTTGCTGCAGTTGTAGAAAGCGCTCCGGAAAAAATCTGCCTTGGGGTGGATATGCCGTGAGAACTCCTCCCAAGGTTTTGTATTGGTAAGGTTGCATCTGCCTTTGCCGGTAAGACCAATCTTGCGGCCCGGCCGGGGCATCTTTTCAAAAATAAGAATCTCCGCACTCCCCGAAGAAGGAGGTGCAGAGACTCTATTGCTTTTCAATATAACCTTGGAGCCGTAGAGCGCCGCAAAGAGACCTGCCGCACCACCGCCCACAATAGCTACATTGACACTAATCATAGGTAATACGAAATGAAATCAGTACTTCTTCATCTCCTCCTCTCCATTAAGGAGAGCCAGAGCTGCTGTTGCAAGAGCACCCATCTCATCCTCGCCCGGATAGATATGCACAGGAGCAATAAACTTTACTCGCTCTGCCAACTTCTGCATATACTCTTCAGAGTAGGCAATGCCGCCTGTAACAAGAATGGCATCTACATCTCCCGATACAACAGTGGCCATAGAGCCAATATACTGCGCAATCTGATAGACAAAGGCATCTGCATAGAGAGCAGCCTCCTTATCGCCTGCAGCAATCCTCTGCTTAATCTCAAGGAAAGAGTTGGTGCCAAGATAAGAGACAAAGCCGCCCTTGCCATTAATGAGCTTGGAGACCTCCTCCTTTGTATATTTTCCGCTAAAGCAGAGATCTATAAGAGAGAGCGCAGGAACACCGCCGGCACGCTCCGGTGAGAATGGACCCTCGCCGTGAAGCGCATCGTTGGTATCAATAACCCTGCCCTTGGAATGTATACTTACAGAGACACCTCCGCCAAGGTGCGCAACAATAAGATTCATATCCTTATAGAACTTGCCCTGCTCTTTGGCATATCTCTTGGCAATAGCCTTCTGGTTAAGAGCGTGGAAGACAGAGACCTTCTCCAGGAGTTTTTGTCCCGATACCCTTGCAATAGGCTCAAGCTCATCCACAACAGGAGGGTCTACCATAACCGCAGGGATATTGCCGCCAATCTCCTCGGCTATCTCCTTGGCAAGGACGCAGCCAAGACTGCTGGCATGCTCGCCATACTTCTTGCTCTCCACATCCTTAATCATCTCCTCAGAGACTGCATAGACACCGGACTCGACAGGTTTTACAATGCCTCCGCGACCAACTACAATAGCCAGTTTGGAGAGTTCCACGTTATTCTCTGCCAAAGCCTTCATAATAACCTCCTTGCGGAAGTGCCTTTGGGAAATCACATCCTGGTATGGAGCCAACTCCTCATTAGTATGGCGCAATGTCTTTGTAAAGACCTCCTTCTCATTATTGTACAAAGAGATCTTGGTAGAGGTAGAACCAGGGTTAATGGCCAAAATCAATCTATCCATAAAAAACAACTATTTGGCAGAGAGAGCCGCAAGAGCAATTGAATTAAGTTTAGTCTCTATGCTGTCTGCACGGCTAGAGAGCACACAAGGAACCTTTGCGCCCACAACCATGGCAGCCATCTCAACACCGGTGCTGAGCTTTGAATTACACTTGTAGAAGACATTGCCCGACTCTATATTAGGGAATACAATACAATCTGCATCACCTGCAACAGGGCTCTTAATCTTCTTAATCTTAACAGACTCCATATCTATTGCAACATCAAGAGCAAGAGGACCGTCTATAACGCAGCCAGGAATCTCACCCCTGTCGCCCTTCTTGGCAATAATGGCAGCCTCCACACAAGCAGGCATACCCTCAAGCATCTGCTCGGAAGCGGCAAGCATAGCAACCTTAGGCTGCTCTATTCCCAATGCGTGCGCTGTATTTACAAGATACTTGGTAATAGCAATCTTCTGCTTAAGATCCGGTGCAGGAATAATAGCAATATCGCTTATAAGCAAGAACTTATGATAGAGCGGGTTTTTAAGCAGGGTAACGTGTGTAAGAACCGCCTTTGGAGGAAGCAATCCCTTCTCCTTGTTAAGGATAGCCCTCATATATTTGTCTGTACTGCAGAGACCCTTCATAAGAATATCGCCCTCGCCTGCGTTAATCATATCCACAGCCTGCGCAATAGCCTTAAGCTCCACTTTGTTATCCACAATCTTAAGGGTGGAAGGGTCTATATTCTCTCTCTTGCAGACATCCAGAATCATATCCTGGTCACCAACAAGAATACCCTCAACAATACCCTCCTTAACAGCGCTTGCA
>SFUD01000075.1 GCA_004561775.1 bacterium
AGGAGAATCTTCCTGGGCATTTATGCCAATCCTGTTGAGACGAAAAAGAGCGCGACAAATCTATAAAAAACAACCCCGAAAGTTGAATAAATAACTTCCGGGGTCTTTTTTTGCTCTTTGGCTCCACTATTTCTTTGAATAATCGTAGAAACCTCTGCCGGTCTTGCGGCCAAGAAGGTTTGCTCTTACCATCTTGCGCAGAAGCGGGTGCGGACGGTATTTGCTGTCGCCGTACTCATTGTAGAGAACCTCCATAATTGCAAGGCAAACATCCAAACCAATGAGGTCTCCCAATGCGAGAGGACCCATAGGGTGGTTAGCGCCAAGTTTCATAGCCTCGTCAATCTCCTCTGCAGAAGCAACGCCATCTGCAAGAATGCCAATACCCTCATTTACAAGAGGAATAAGGATTCTGTTAACAACAAAGCCAGGAGCCTCGTTAACGCTTACAGGAACTTTTCCAACCTCTTTTGCAATCTCCACAACCTTGTTGTGAACCTCTGCTGAGGTGAGCTGACCCTTGATAACCTCTACCAGTTTCATCATTGGAACAGGGTTAAAGAAGTGCATTCCAATTACATTCTCCGGGCGTGAAGTGCAAGCTGCAACCTCTGTGATGGAGAGGGAAGAGGTGTTTGTTGCAAGAATAGCCTCTGGTTTGCAAATCTTGTCCAATGTCTGGAAGATCTCCTTTTTGATTGCCATATCCTCTGCAATAACCTCAACTACAAGGTCTGCATCTGCGCAATCGTTGTAATCCATTGTGTCAACAATCTTTGCAATGATTGCATCTTTCTGGGCTGCCTCCATTTTGCCCTTCTCTACCATCTTAGAGAGGCTCTTGTCTATAGCCTTGTGAGCTCTCTGAAGAGAAGCCTCTGAACGGCCTTTGAGCAATACGTCGTGACCTGCCTGTGCAAATGTCTGTGCAATACCGTTTCCCATTGTACCGGTACCAATAACTGCTACTTTCATAATTCTTAATTGATTTTTTATGATTTGTTATATATAAACTGATAATAATTATTTGTTCTGGAAGTTTGCTTTGCGCTTCTCAAAGAAGGCTGTCATACCCTCCTTCTGGTCTTCACTTGCAAAGCAGAGGCCAAAGAGATAAGCCTCTATTGCAACAGCAGAATCCATATCTGTCTGGATGCCTCTGTTTATGGCCTCCTTGCTGTTCTTTACGGCTATTGGGGCTTTGGATGCAATCTTCTCCGCCATCTTCATAGCCTCCTCCATAAGTGCCTCAGGCTCATACACGTGGTTAACCAAACCAATTCTGTATGCCTCTGCCGCATCTATGATATCTGCGGTATATATGAGCTCCTTTGCCTTGCCCATCCCGATAAGCCTTGGCATGCGCTGGGTGCCGGAGAATCCCGGGGTGATGCCCAGACCAACCTCAGGCTGGCCGAATTTTGCCTTTGCGGAGGCCAGGCGGATATCGCAGCTCATTGCAAGTTCGCATCCTCCTCCAAGCGCAAAGCCGTTTACAGCGGCAATTACAGGCTTTGGAAGGAGTTCAATCTTTCTGAAGACAGATGCACCAAGTTTGCCGAAAATCTCTCCCTCTATGGCGTTTTTGCTCTTCATCTCAGAGATGTCCGCTCCTGCTACAAAAGCTCTGCCCTCTCCTGTGAGAACTACGGCAAGTATGCCATTATCCTCCGCCACCTCTGTAAAGGCAGCGTCAAGCTCCTTAAGAATGGCTGTGTTAAGCGCATTCAGAGCCTCCGGGTTATTTATCTTTATTACTCTTACAGCTCCATTGTCTTGGATGATTAGTTTTTTGTATTCCATTGTATAATTGTTATTTATGGTTTGTTACTTCATGTGTACGTCTAATTGCGGATACGGGAATTGTATTCCGGCTGCATTGAAGCTCTTATATATCTCTTCGTATCCCCAATAGAGAGTCTTCCAGTAGTTGGTGTGTTCCACCCAGCATCTGATGGAGACTATGACCGCGCTATCTCCAAGGTTGGAGATTACCACAGCGGGCGGCTTCTCCTCCTTTAAGACATCGGGATTACTCTCCAGAAGAGCCAGCGCAGTGGCGCGCACAAGCTCTATATTGCTGCCATATGCAACGGAGATGTTCCAGACCACCCTCTTTTTGCAGAGTTTGCTGTGGTTTATAAGCATTCCGTTGAAAATTGTGCCGTTGGGGAGCACTATGGTCTCTCCGTTGTCTGAAATTATGAAGGTGCTTGTCATCTCTATGGAGGAGATGGTGCCTGTGCAATTTTGGAACTCTACATAGTCGCCAACCCTGAAAGGCTTGAAGACCAATATCATAATGCCTCCTGCAAAATTCTGCAGAGAGCCGCTGAATGCCATACCTATTGCCAGTCCCGAACCTGCCAGCAGCGCCACTATGGAGTTTGTGTTTATTCCAAGCGCATCTACGGTCATAAGGATGAGCATAAGGGTGAGCGCTATGGTGGTGAAGCTGAGGGTGAAGGAGGTGATGGAGGGGTCTATGTTGCGGCGCTCCATTATCTTGCGGATAATTCTCTTTATCTTCTTTATGACCCAGGCTCCTATGATGTAGATGGAAATGGCCGCAAGCACCTTCATCCCAATCTTTACAGCCTCTTCCAGAAGCAGTGAGATAATCTGGTCTGCGGACATATTGGAGAGATTCTGCACCTTCTCTGCAAGCGCCTCCGCCCTTGCGGTTTTAAGGGAGTCCAGAGTGCTCTTTACAGCCTCCTGTTCGGGAGCAAGCAGACTGATCTTCTCTTGGGCAAATAAAAATGGAAAAAAATTATACGTCATCTCTCTCTTTTGTGCTCTTTTTCACTACAAAAATACTAAATTAGCATTGGATTTCCTACTCTTTTATGGCTTTATTTTGTGTAACACAAAAGTTATTTGTAGGATCTGTTTTATTAGTTAAATTTGCAAAGGTGATGTGAAATTGCCTATTTTTAGGACTAAAAGGATATTCAAATAAATAACATAAACTCAAAGATATGAACAAGAGAATTTCTTTACAGGATGCCGTCGCAATGGTTAAGGATGGCATGACAGTAATGGTAGGTGGCTTTCTTGGAGCCGGCAGTCCGGTTACAATTCTTGATGAGCTTGCAAAGAGCGGCGTTAAGAATCTGACTCTTATCTGCAACGATACAGCTTATGAGAATGTGGCGCACGGACAGCTTATTACCAACAAACAGGTTAAGAAACTTTATGTCTCTCACATTGGCACCAACAAGAATACAGGCGCTCAGCTCAACTCGGGTGAGTTGGAGATAGAGTTCTGTCCACAGGGTACATTGGCAGAGAGAGTTCGCGCTGCCGGTGCAGGTCTTGGCGGTGTGCTTACCACAACAGGTCTTGGTACCGTGGTTGCAGAGGGTAAGGAGACTGTTGTTGTAGATGGCAAGACCTACCTGCTTGAAAAGCCTCTTAAGGCAGATATTGCCCTTATTGGCGCTACAATTGCAGACGAGAAGGGAAATCTTGTTTATACCGGCACCACAAATAACTTTAATCCTCTTATGGCTACAGCGGCAGATGTTGTGATTGTAGAGGCAGAGAAGGTTGTAAAGGTTGGTGAGATTGCTCCTGAGAGGGTGCATACACCGGCTATGTTTGTGGATTATATCTATAGCAAATAAGTATTAACAATTTAACGATATTCAGTATATGGAAAAGAATAAATCATTGATCCGTGTAAGAATGAGTTGCCACGATGCTCATTATGGCGGAAATCTTGTAGAGGGTGCTCATATGCTTCAGCTCTTTGGCGATGTTGCTACAGAGTTGCTTATTCAGCGCGATGGAGACGAGGGCCTCTTCAAAGCATACGATATGGTGGAGTTCATAGCTCCTGTATATGCAGGTGATTTCATTGAGGCAGTAGGAGAGATTGTTTCAGAGGGCAATACCTCCAGAAAGATGGTATTTGAGGCGCGTAAAGTAATTGTACCTCGTCCTGACATCTCTGATTCGGCAGCTGACGTTCTTGAGGAGCCTATAGTTGTCTGCAGAGCCAGCGGTACTTGCGTAACCCCTAAAAAATGCCAGAGAAAATAGTTATGGAGAAACTTATCATCACAGCTGCAATCTGCGGCGCAGAGGTTACAAAAGAGCAGAATCCTGCCGTTCCTTACACAGTTGAGGAGATTGTACGTGAGGCAAAATCTGCAGTGGATGCCGGTGCGGCAATAGTACACCTTCACGTAAGGGAGGATGACGGTACCCCTACACAGAGCAAGGCGCGTTTCAAGGAGTGTATGGATGCAATCTATAAGGTTTGTCCCGATGTTATCATAATCCCTTCCACCGGAGGTGCGGTAGGTATGAGCGCAGAGGAGAGACTTCAGCCAACAGAGCTTATGCCGGAGATGGCTACCCTTGATTGCGGTACCTGCAACTTTGGAGACGATGTATTTGAGAATACAATGCCTATGATGAGAGCATTTGGAAAGAGGATGATGGAGAACAACATCAAACCGGAGTACGAGTGCTTTGAGATGGGTCATCTGGATACAGTGCTGAATATGGCACGCAAAGGACAGGTTCCTGGCGCGCCTATGCAGTTTAATTTTGTGCTTGGTGTTCCGGGATGTACACCTGCAACCGCTCAGAACCTTGCGTGGCTTGTTAATGCAATTCCTGCAGGATCTACCTGGACAGCTACCGGTATTGGCAGAAATGCATTCACACTTGCTGCCGCTGCAATAGTAATGGGCGGTAACGTACGAGTAGGATTTGAGGATAACCTTAATCTTGAGAGGGGAGTTCTTGCAAAATCCAATGGTGAACTGGTTGCAAAGGTTGTAAGAATTGCAAAAGAGCTGGGTCGTCCGGTTGCTACATCTGCTGAGGCCCGCGAGATATTGAGCTTAAAGAAATAACAACATTTAAATTTTATAAATACAATGAAAAAAGGTAACAAATACGGAACACACCGCGTTATTG
>SFUD01000076.1 GCA_004561775.1 bacterium
ATCTGAGCGCCGGCTGCGGTTTGTTCTTCCTCCGGTCGGGGCTTCGCCCCTCCCTCCAGAAGAACAAACCGCCCTCACAAAGATCGTCACTTGTCAAAATTATTGCAACTTGCTATTGCAATTCGCTATTATATATTTTTATGTGCACGGTATTCATTAGGGGAAACTCCGACGTGCTTTTTGAAAAGTCTTGAAAAATATGAGTAGTTAGGGTAACCCAAAAATTCGGCAATTTGATTGTTTGTATAATTGCTGAAAAGTAAAAGCTCCTTTGCTTTTTTCATTTTCATATCTATATAATATTTAGAATGTCCATTTTGCCGCCAGAGTAGGGATTACAAAGAAACCCTTTGCTACAAAGTTGTTGGAGATCTCCACCTCTCCTCCAACGCTCAGATTAATCTTATCCCATCCGTCAAGCTTATTGAGATTTACCCAGAACTGAGGCTCTGTAAGGAAGATATGCTTTGTATTCTGCCAAGGTCTCCACTCCCTCCACAAATCCACAAAACCGGAGAAGGTGTACCAGCCGTCGCCAAAGTTTATTCCCCAAACTCCTGTAATCTGCCAGTTGTGATTCTCGCTGCCGCCATTTATATTTTTGGTGTGCGGAATCAGCTTATAGAGCAGGCTTAGCGACCAGGTCTTTGAGAAATCCCTGCTGTGTCCGGAGTAGGTTCCTCCTAAGAGCCAGGAGTTGTTGAATGAGCCCACTGCATTGCTTAGGCCTCCGTTGTACTCTACGTGCACAGAGAGCCAATTCCACTTGCTCTCCTGCCAGAAGCAGAGCTCGCGGGAAATCTCCCAATATGCGCACTTTACTCCGTTGTTATAATCCATATCCACAAAGAAGTATGTGCTGCCAAAAGAGTCGGGATGGAACATCTCTACCGTTGTTGTAAGAAGCTGTCGGTCTCCAACATCATCCTTGCTATAGAGCGCCCTGCCAAAATCGGTATGCAATTGTATATTCTGCGCCTGCAGGCAGAGTGCGGAAAAAGCCATAATCAGTGTGAATAAGATTTTTTTCATAGGTCAATTTAAGGTATAAAGTAAAAAAGTTAATCTCTCTCTTTGTCTGCCATCGGGAAGAGCTCTTTTCCCATAGGGAAGAGATATTGCCCCTTGCCCAGAGTGGCTTTGCCAAATTGTATTGCATTATGCGGGCAGCTGTGGTAGCAGGCATTGCAGGTTGTGCAGCTGCCATACCATTTTGGCCTTCCTCTCTCCATCCCGATATTCTTCAAAGGGCATACCTTGGTGCAGAGTCCGCAGCCTGTGCAGGCCTCTGTAACATAGAACCTCCTGTCTGTAACCAAAAAGGCATAGAAGAGCGGACGAATAATATAGCTCTTAAGAAAGGAGTGGCTGCCCATTCTCATTCGGGAGCAGGAGAGCCTCTGCGCTATGCACTCCGCTATCTGCGGCAACTCTGCCTTAGCGGCCTCTATTTTGGCTTTGGCACCCTCCGGGCTATCCAGCTTCATTGGCTTAAGGTTTATGTAGGTCTCCGGCATCTGCAGGCAGAAGGCGGCATCCAAGCCCAGGTGCAACTTGCGCAATGCCTTGCGGAATATTCTCTCAGAGTATCCCGATTCATCTCCGCAGGTGCACACAAAGTAGATATACTTGGGCTTCCCGATAAGTCTGAGCTTGCTTATGAAAGTGGTTACAAGCTTTGGCGGGCCCCACGCATAGACAGGCCAGACAAAACCCATTGACTCATCTTTGCGGAATGCATAAGACCAGCGGCCGTGCAGATTGGCGTGAGGGATATATACAAGCTCCTCGCCCAACTTCTCTGCAAGACTCTGCGCCACAAAGCGGCTGTTTCCGCATCCCGAATGATAGAATATCATAATAAAAAATGCAACCTTTTTTCTCTTTGCATTCCTGCAAAAATAATCAAAAGGTTGCACTGTGCAAAATGAATACTGTAGCCTTTTTACTCTACCGGGACAAACTTGCTCTTAGGCATTTTGCATTTAGGGCACTTCCAATCCTCTGGAAGATCCTCAAATGCAGTGCCCGGCGCAATGCCCTGTGTAGGGTCGCCCACTGCAGGGTCGTAAATGTGTTTGCAAATAATGCACTGATACTTTTTCATCTCTTAGAAATTTGTTTTGTGAAGTTCGAAATAAGCTTTAGGGTGAGCGCAAACCGGGCAAATCTCCGGAGCCTCCTTACCTACTACAATGTGACCGCAGTTACGGCACTCCCAAACTTTAATCTCTGACCTTGCGAAGACCTCTGCTGTCTCCACATTCTTAAGAAGGGCGCGGTAACGCTCCTCGTGACGCTTCTCAATAGCAGCCACGCCGCGGAATTTCTCTGCAAGCTCCAGGAATCCCTCTGCCTCTGCTGTCTTTGCAAAGCCGTCATACATATCTGTCCACTCATAGTTCTCACCTGCAGCCGCATCTGCAAGATTGGCAGCAGTATCGCCAATTCCGCCAAGCTCCTTAAACCAAAGCTTTGCGTGCTCCTTCTCATTATCTGCTGTCTCAAGGAAGAGCGCAGCAATCTGCTCAAAACCCTCCTTCTTTGCCTTTGATGCAAAATAGGTGTACTTGTTACGTGCCTGTGACTCGCCTGCAAATGCAGCCTCCAGGTTCTTCTCTGTCTGTGTTCCTGCGTATTTGTTTGCCATAATAAAAAATTTTTAAGTTATAATTATAAAATATTATCAATCAATAAAATGCTATCAATACAATACTGTCAATGTAATACTGTCAATACCATACTAATAATCAACTGTAAGCAATTAGAGAGCTTCAAAGTGCGTGCCAAATTCTCGTCACATCCGCTCCAAATCCTCTCCACATCCTCTTTCCAATGCAAAAATATTAATAAAAGTATATAAATCAAATAGTATATTTCTATATTTGCATAGATAAAATCGATATGACACTACAACAACTGGAATACATTGTGGCGCTGGACCAGCATCGCCACTTCATTAGGGCAGCAGAGGCTTGCGGAGTCACACAATCCACTCTAAGTATGATGGTTAAGAAACTGGAGGAGGAGCTGGACACAACAATTTTCTACAGAGAGGCTCACCCGATAAGACCAACAGAGGCGGGCGAGAAGATTATTGCTCAGGCAAGGGTTATACTCTTTAACACACGTCAGCTTAAAGAGCTCTCACTCTCCGAGAGGGAGCAGAGCAGCGGCAAAATAAAGATAGCGGCCATACCAACCATAGCCCCCTACATTATCCCAAAACTCATCCGCGTTCTTAAGGAGAGAGCCCCGGGAATCAAGCCACAGGTCTTTGAGATAAATACTGCAGAGGTTACGGAGAAGTTAAACAGGGCAGAGATAGATATGGCCATTATGGCAACTCCAATAAACCACCCTAACCTTCTGGAGATACCGCTCTACTACGAGAGGCTTGTCTTCTACATCTCCTCCAACGACCCTCTCTACTCCAAAGAGGACCTTAAAATAGAAGAACTTCCCACAGAGCGTCTCTGGATGCTTAAAGAGGGGCACTGCCTGCGCAACCAGGTAATAAACCTATGCGACAAGCGCCCTCTTCGCAACGCCCTCTTTGAGGCCGGCAGCATAGATACCCTCATAAATATTGTAGATGAGAACGGCGGCTTCACCGTTATCCCGGAGCTGCACATAGCCCTGCTGGATGAGGGCAGACGCAAAAACGTAAGGTCTCTCATAAACCCGGAACCGGTAAGAGAGATCTCCCTGGTGATACGCAAAGACTACGTAAGGGAGCGCATCCTCAACGAGATAGCCAACGCCATTAAGGAGATAATTCCCTCCCACATGATAGATGCCCGCCTTAAAAGATACGCAATCCGGCTCTAGCGCCGGCCCTCCGGCGCGGCAGGTTGACGGCGCGGCAGGTTGTCGGCACGGCAGGTTGTCGGGAAGAATATAAAAACAATAATTTAAAAGAAATTCAACAATATGATAAAGAATATAGTATTTGATTTTGGAAAGGTGCTTGTAGATTATGATTTCGACCGGTTCCTCTCTACCATTATTGAAGATAAGCAAGAGCGGGATGCCTTTGCTGCATTAACCTGCAGTAAAGAGTATGTAGACAGAACAGACAAGGGAGATGAGACCTTCCGGGAGATCATCCGCCAGACACAAGTACTCTACCCACACTGGAAGAAAGAATTGCAGGAGTTTCACGACCGCCAAATAGAATGCATCACCGGAGAGGTACCCGGTATGCGAGAACTCATTATGGAACTCAAATCAATGGGCTACGGAATATACGGTCTAACCAACTGGAGCGAAACCGTTTACAAAGTAATAGAAAAGTACAGCATTCTCCAGTTGATGGACGCCCGCATAGTCTCATCAGAGGAGCGCCTCATAAAACCTGAGCGGGCCATCTACGACCGACTCTGCCAAAAATTCGGGCTCAACGCCTCAGAGTGCCTCTTCACAGACGACAAGCCAGCCAACGTAGAGGGTGCCATCGCCGCCGGCATGCACGCACTGCTCTTCAAAGACGCAGCAACCTTCAGAAAAGAGCTCTTCACACTCATCGGAGCAAACAAATAGACCGCGCCACACCCGAGCAGCACTCCCCGGGCAGGAGCAGCACTCCCCGGGCAGAATCCCAGAGTAGCCCATCCCGAGCACCCCCCCCGGAATAGACTTCCCCGAGCACAAAAATGGCGATTTTGTGCTCGAAAGTGCCAAAAATGGGGGTCCCGAAGGCTAAAAGCGCACAAAAACCTCGATTTTGTGCTCGAAATGCCCGAAAACGGGGGTTCCGAAGGCCAAAAAAGCACAAAAATGCCGATTTCGTGCTCGAAATGCCTAAAAACGGGGGTTCTGAAGGCCAAAAAAGCACAAAAACCCCGATTTTGTGCTCGGGAAAACGGGAATTGGCACCAGGAAGAGAGGAAATTAGCATCGAGAAGCGCAAAGTAGCCCAACGCGTGCTCGGTGAGCTCAAATTGATGCCACCGCGCACAGCTATGAAAGTTAATTATTTGATTATGTGACATTTGCATTTTTGAAGCGTGCGCGGTGATTTGCAGGAACTGCGCCACGAACAACCAGCAGCAGCATTTGTCATCCAACGCCTGCACCCTTGGCTTGCAATAGCCTCATCCAGCTCCCGATACCTGCGCCCCCAGCCAGGCGACAGCCTCATTCTGCGGAGATACGGAGGTGGCGTAGGCAATCGG
>SFUD01000077.1 GCA_004561775.1 bacterium
GGATACCACAAATAAGATTGTCTTTATGTTGGAGTTAATCACTTATGAAATGGACAAAACCATAACAATCGAAGGAAGATATTCTATATTAAAAGATGGTGTGTATATAACCAATGAATTCAATGATGAAAACTTAGTTAACTCAAAAGATCCCTCTATCATAGGTTTTTATGGAAAGGTGTTTGAATTTGTTAGTTTATATTTTACTGATCGCGGCAATAAAAACAGAGAGGCTGGATCAACTGAATTCGGAGAAGAGCGCTCATACCTTCACGCCTATCAGGAGGATGGCAAGTGGAAGATGAGGTGGCACATCACTGTTGAAGGAGGAGCAAAGGTTGTATTTGATAAGAATGATATCCCTGGCGACTTTTGGACTGTGCCTGAGGATTGCGTACTTGAAAAAGTAGAATAACTTTCGTCAGTAAGCAACTCTTCTATGCAGCAACCAGTGCACCAGCCTCTTTGCAGAAGATGCCGGAGGTGGCGTAAGCAATCGGTGCAGATGGGCCGCAAAATTTGCGTCTGTTTGAGCATCTGCGAGTTAGCAAATGCGGCTCAGATGCGCCAGATTGCCAGCCAGACCGCAGGCCCTTCTGCGAAGAGGTGTGGTGCATGGTGCGGCTGAAGGTTGGCAAGCGAAAGTGAAATTATCGTTCTAACCTATTTTTAAATTCATATGTAACAGTCAAAAGAGCCAAGTTCTTAAAGGTTATTTTATAACTTCCAATTCCTTACCTACTTTGGTGAAGGCTGCTATGCATTTGTCCAGATGCTCACGCTGGTGGCCGGCAGAGACCTGCACACGTATTCTGGCCTGGCCCTTTGGCACTACCGGGTAGTAGAATCCTGTTACATAGATACCCTCTTCCAGCAGTTTGGCAGCCATTATCTGAGAGAGCTTTGCATCATAGAGCATTACGGCACAGATTGCAGATTGGGTTGGCTTTATGTCAAATCCCGCCTCCTTCATCTTGGCAACAAAATAGTCTGTGTTGGCGTGCAGTTTGTCCTGAAGCTCGTTGGTGCGGGCCATCATATCAAACATTGCACAGCCTGCAGCAGCTACCATTGGAGGTATTGAGTTAGAGAAGAGATAAGGGCGTGAACGCTGGCGGAGCATTGCAATAATCTCCCTCTTTCCTGTTGTGAATCCTCCCACTGCACCGCCGAAGGATTTGCCCAAAGTTCCGGTAAGAATCTCCACCTTGCCGCGAAGATTGTAAAGCTCTGTTGTGCCGCGGCCAGTTTTGCCCACTACTCCGGCAGAGTGTGACTCATCTACCATAACCATAGCATTATACTTCTCTGCCAATTTGTAAATCTCATCTACAGGAGCAACATTGCCATCCATAGAGAAGACACCATCTGTGGCAATAATTCTGAACCTGCAACTCTGCGCCTCCTTGAGACATCTCTCCAAATCTGCCATATCTGCATTTGCATAGCGGAATCGCTGCGCTTTGCAGAGTCTTACTCCATCTATGATTGAGGCGTGATTGAGCGCATCTGAGATTATTGCATCCTGCTCGCCCAGCAGCGGCTCAAAGAGCCCTCCGTTGGCATCAAAGCAGGCTGCGTAGAGAATGGTGTCCTCTGTCCCGAAGAACTCCGCAATCTTCTGCTCCAACTCTTTGTGAAGATCTTGTGTTCCGCAGATAAAACGCACACTGGACATTCCAAAACCTCTCTCATCCAGGGCCTTCTTAGCCGCCTCTATAAGAACAGGGCTGTCTGAGAGACCAAGGTAGTTGTTTGCGCAGAAGTTTATCACATCCTCGCCGCTCTTTACCTTAATGGCAGCTCTCTGCGGTGTTACAATAATTCTTTCATTCTTATATAAACCTGCCTCCTCTATAGCTTTTAGCTCTGATGTGAGGTAATTTTGAAAATCCTTATACATAATGTTATATTTTAATAATATTTAATAACAATTTATCACCAGATTGGTTATATATACAAAGATATAAATAATTGTTGCCGTATGGCAAAAAAATGTTAATTTAGCGTTTTAAAGAGGACAAATTTTATTAAAAAGTTATACTGATATGAAAGAGGTAAATGACAACAATTTCGCAGAACTTGTAACAGCGAACAGCAGACCTTCCGTTGTGGATTTTTGGGCACCTTGGTGCGGCCCTTGCAGAGCTATATCACCTATTATAGAGGAACTTGCTGCAGAGTATGAGGGCAAAGTGGATATTTATAAATGCAACGTGGACGAGAATTCAGACGTTGTAGTTGAGAATGGTGTAAGAAATATCCCTACAATCATTTTTGTAAAGAATGGCGCAGTGGTGGACAAGCTTGTTGGAGCCGCAGCAAAGAGCGCACTTGTAGAAAAGATTGAGAATCTGCTGTAATTAAGTATCTGTTTGAATGAAGAGAGCACTTCTCATACTGGCCTTTTTGGGCATTGCACTAAGCCTCTCGGCACAGTTGGGCGTAAAGGTAGGCGCCACATATAACCGCTTTGGCGGGGTATCAGATGTCGATTATCTCGCCAACAAGAGCAGAACGGGCTTTCAGGCAGGAATTCTTTACAAACTCCATCTTCCTCTCCTTGGGCTGGCAATCCAGCCGGAGATACTCTATCAGCAGAGCAAGACAGACTACACTCCCGTACAAGGGGGTGTAATTGAGGTTGAACGCATAACACAAAAGAGCCTGCTTGTTCCTCTCCATTTCCAATTTGGACTGGATCTGGTTATGCTGCGTCCATTTATACAGATCTCTCCCTATTTGAAATATATGCTTGGAAAGAGTAAGTTCTTCTCCAACAGTTATACCACCAACCGCCTGAACTATGGCTTGGCTCTTGGCGGCGGTATAGATATATGGCGATTCCAGTTCTCTGCCTCCTACTATTGGGACTTCAAGAGCGCCTGCCACTCCATAGTGAATTACAGTGCCGGGAAGGCTCCATTCTCACAAGCAAAGAATAAGGGTGTACAACTGGCTTTAGCCTACTTTTTCTAAACCTAACCACACCCATTAAGGCAACTATGGAGATTCAATCTATAAAGAGAGAACTTGGAAGAGATTGGGAGGGCTACCGCAATACCATTATCGCCGCCTTAAATGGAGAGAGCCAACTTTTGCAACAGATCAATCTCTACCTTTTGGACACACAGGGCAAAGAGTTGAGGCCTATGCTCTCTCTGCTTGCCGCACGCCTCTGCACTGCAACGCTCAACAAGAGCTGCTATAGCGCAGCGGCCGTGTCGGAACTTCTGCACACCGCCTCCCTGCTGCACGACGATGTTGCCGACAATGGCAATATGCGGCACGGCGTTGCTACGGTACAGGCCCTCTTTAGCCCTGCCGCAGCGGTACTATCGGGAGACTATTGGCTCTCCAAGGCTATGCACCTGCTTGCTGCAGAGTGCAAAAAAGAGGTGCTTATAGAGTATGCCCATACTGTAAGCAGACTTGCAGAGGGAGAGCTCTTCCAAATGGAGAAGGCAGCAGCGCTTGACACCACAATAGAGGATTACTACAGAATTATCAAGGATAAGACCTCCGTGCTCTTTATAGCTGCTATGAAAGGGGGCGCCCTCTCTGCAGAGGGTACAGAAGCAGAGATAGAGGCAATAGCGCAATATGCGCTCCAACTTGGCTATGCTTTTCAGATTAGGGACGATATCTTCGATTACTCCCCGAAAATGCAGACAGGCAAGGCCGCAGGCGCAGATATAAAGGAGCGCAAACTCACCCTGCCGCTGCTTATGGCATTCCAAAATGCCACTCCCCAAGATGTGGAGGAGATTACAACGCAAATTGCAAGGATAGACTATAACTTGGCTGGCAACACCCCTGCCTCCGAAGAGTACAGAGCCGTTGAAGAGATTGTCACTGCCCGCACTCTCAATTTTGTGGCAGAGCATAACGGAGTAGCCCTGGCCCAGAAGGCGCTTGAGCAGCACATAGAACTTGCTATGCAGAGTTTGAAGGATTTTCCCGACAGTTATGCCAAAAGAACTCTGCTGGAGATAGCGCAATTTGTGGGCACCCGCAGCAAATAGCAGATTAGGAGAGATTAAACGCCCTTATTGGTAACCAGATTCTCCCTTCCCTTGGCCTCCTCCGCTCTCCAATACTCCTCATCCCATTCGGGCTCCGCAAGAGAGAGAGGAGCAGCACCTTCGCAGGCAGAGGCAGCATTGCCCTCCGCAAGCAATCTGAAGGAGAGATATTTAATTGTAAAGCCGTTCTTAATATAATACTGCTCGTAGAAGGTTCTTATTGTAGTAAGCCCCTCCGGGAGATTCTCTCCCACTCCGGCAGCAGCATTTGAAGCAGCAGCGGCGCCATTTGCAGCACCGGCAGCGCCATTTGCGGCAACGGCAGCATTTGAGGCAGCGGCGCCGTATAGGTCTTGTATGGAGTTGATTATCTGCAACCTGTTCTGTTCTGCGGTAAAGAGGGTATATTTGTAGAGAAAGAGACTGTCTGTCTTAAGATGCACAATCCCGTTTGGCTTAAGGAAATGGCTGTAACGCTTTAGAAAGAGCGTACCGGTAAGCCTTTTGCGCGCGCGTTTAATCTGAGGGTCAGCAAAGGTAATCCATATCTCCGATATCTCTCCCTCACCAAAGAGCGACTCTATAAACTCTATTCTTGTTCTTATAAAGGCAGCATTGGGAATCTTCTCCTCCGTAACAGACTTTGCCCCCTTCCACAATCTTGCGCCCTTTATATCTATACCAATGAAATTCTTCTGAGGAGAGAGCTTTGCAAGTTGCACGGTATATTCACCCTTACCGCAACCCAATTCCAGAACAATAGGGTTGTCATTTCAAAAAAAGAGTCTGCCCCAACGCCCCTTCAACTTATAATCCTTACCCAGCAGCTCCTCTGTAGTAGGCTGCAGCAAGGCTGCAAAGGTCTCATTCTCT
>SFUD01000078.1 GCA_004561775.1 bacterium
GCGGAACTCTTCCGTATCAAGGTAAATGAGTATGCCGTCGTCTGCCTTCACCGATTCTATAAGCAGATTTGTTAGGAGTGGTCGCCAAAACTCATTTACTTTGAGGCCGCCGGTGGCATTCATCGGGAAGCCGCCCTCCATTCTGTAGGTCTGTATGCCGTTAAGCGGCCTTAGCAGTCCATAGAGGCAGGAGGAGATCCAGAGGTGGCTGTTGGCCCACTCAAGGTCTTCATTTGTGAGGCTCTCTGCCTTAAGGTGCTTGTAGGCTTGTCCGTAGTAGGTGAGAATGGCAGGCATAATCTCTGCCATATCTGTTTCTCCCTCCCGATGGCTGCGCTGCAGTTGAAGAGCTCCGAGAGGCGGTTGCCACTCATGCGCGCAAGTTCTCCGGCAAGCATTGTTGCCTGCCTTTGGAAGAGAGGCTCTGTGGGAGTGATGCCCCTGGAGGGCACGCGCTCCTTCATTATCTTTGCGCTTGCCAGTATTACTTGCATTCTCTGTAGGCCTCTGCCTGGCGGGCAATTAGCTCTTTGTCCTGGAAGTAGTTTATGCGCATTGCATCTTTAACCTCCATAAGGGTGCGGGCTGCCTTGGCTTGGGCTACCTGACTTCCCTTGCGGAGCATCTCATACACTCCCTCAATATTCTGCTCAAACTCCCTTCTGCGGGCGCGGATAGGGGCAAGCTCCTCTTCCAGAACGGCTATGAGCAGCTTTTTGCACTTAACGTCGCCAAGGCCACCGCATCTGTAGTGCTCCTTAAGCTCGTCAAGAGAGGCATACTCCGGAAGGTACTTTGCAAAATGCTCCGGCTTGCTGAAGGCATCGAGATATGTAAAGACACAGTTGCCCTCCACCTTGCCTGGGTCTGAGACTTTAAGGTGATTAGGGTCTGTAAACATTCCCATTACCTTTTTGCGAACCTCTTCCGCACTGTCGCTCAGATAGATGCAGTTGCCAAGCGATTTGCTCATCTTAGCCTTTCCATCTGTGCCGGGGAGTCTTAGACAGGCGGTATTCTGCGGCAGCAGCACCTCAGGCTCTACAAGAACCTCTCCATATACGGAGTTGAATCTGCGAACAATCTCCACAGTCTGCTCTATCATTGGCTTCTGGTCCTCTCCAACAGGAACGGTGGTGGCCTTAAAGGCTGTTATGTCCGAAGCCTGGCTTATGGGGTAGGTGAAGAATCCGACAGGAATGCTGGCCTCAAAATTGCGCATCTGAATCTCGCTCTTTACGGTAGGATTGCGCTGCAGTCTGGAGACTGTTACAAGGTTCATATAGTAGAAGGCAAGCTCTGTAAGTTCCGGAACCTGCGATTGTATAAAGATATTGGATTTTGCAGGGTCAAGGCCGCAGGAGAGGTAGTCCAATGCAACCTCTATGATATTGTTCCTAACCTTGTCCGGGTTATCGGCATTATCTGTAAGTGCCTGAGCATCTGCAATCATTATATATATCTCGTCATACTCTCCGGAGTTCTGGAGTTCCACTCTTCTCTTTAGAGAACCAACATAGTGCCCTAAATGCAGTTTGCCTGTAGGGCGGTCACCTGTCAAAATTATTTTTCCCATCTGCGAATCTAGTGTTAAAGTCTCGCAAAGTTAAATAAAGATTCGTAATTTTGTAGTTTATTCGGGATTAAGAATGATAGACAAGCTAACAGTTGACAGAATTCTGGAGAGCGCCAGAATAGAGGAGGTTGTGGGAGATTTTGTCTCCCTCAAGCGCCGTGGCGCCAACTATGTGGCTTGTTGTCCCTTCCATCAGGAGAAGACTCCAAGTTTCTCCGTCTCACCCTCCAAGGGTATCTTCAAATGTTTTGGCTGCGGAAAGGCCGGCAGTGTGGTTACCTTTGTTATGGAGCACGAGCAGATGAACTATGTGGAGGCTTTGAAGTATCTTGGCCATAAATATGGCATAGAGGTAAAGGAGAAGGAGGAGACTCCGCAGGATTTGGAGAAGCGTATGGTGCACGAGTCTCTGCAGGTTCTTAACGATTATGCAGAGCAGTGGTTCCAGGAGCAGCTCTGGAGCAGTACGGAGGGAAATGCCGTGGGCCTCTCATACTTCAGGGAGCGCGGCTTTACAGATGCAATAATCAAGAAGTTCCATTTGGGATATGCCCCATCTGCAAGAGATGCCTTTGCCACTGCGGCAACCCGCAAGGGGTTCAAGAGGAAGCACCTTCTCTCTGCATACAATCAAGAGAGCGGAAGCGCATCGGGAACAGGATTATGCTTGGAGAGCGAGCGCACCGGAGAACTCTACGACAGGTATTTCAACCGCGTGATATTCCCTTGGCACTCAATTGGAGGCAAGACCATTGCCTTTGGAGGCAGAAGGCTCAACAACAATAAGGAGATTGCAAAATATGTAAACTCTCCGGAGAGCGAACTCTTTGTAAAGAACAGGTCGCTCTATGGAATCTTTGAGGCAAAGGCGGCCATAGTAAAGGAGCAGAAGTGCTATCTGGTAGAGGGCTACACAGATGTTATCTCCTTCCACCAGGCTGGCATAGAGAATGTTGTCTCCAGCGGAGGCACATCCCTCACAGAGGGGCAGATTGCTCTAATAAAGCGCTTTTCCAACAAGATAACGGTGCTATATGATGGAGATCTTGCCGGCATAAAAGCCTCCATTCGCGGAATAGATATGCTGCTGGCAGAGGGAATGGAGGTTAAAGTAGCCCTCTTTCCCGATGGGGAAGACCCCGACAGTTTTGCCCGCAAACACTCTGCAACAGAGCTGCAGGCCTTCCTGGAGAGCCACGAAGAGGATTTCATAGCCTTTAAATATGAGCTGCTTAAAGATGATTTTGCCAGAGACCCGCTGCAGCGCGCAAAGCTTATAAATGACATACTTGTAAGCATCTCCGTGATTCCCGATGCCATTGTGCGCAATGTCTATATGGAGGAGACCGCAAAGAGGCTGAATGTAAAGGAGGAGCTGCTTGCAAGGGAGCTTGCCAGAATGCGCATAAAGAGGCAGGAGAGTATCATAAGGCGTGAGGAGACTCAGGCAAGGAGGCGCGATTGGGAAGAGACTCAACTGCCCAAGTTTGTAACAAATACCTACTGCGAGGAGGCGGAGAAGGAGATACTCTACTACCTTCTCAGATACGGCAACCGGCAGCTGCATCTGGATGAGGATTTTCTCTATGGCGCAGATATCTCGCAGAGTCAGACAGTTGCGGAGTATATACTCTGCCAGCTTCAGAATGACGATTTGGAGTTGCAGAACCTGCTCTACAAGAATATCTTTAATGAGTACTATACCCTGCAGGAGAGGGATGAGGAGAGGGTGCTGCGCCACTTTGCAAATAATCCCGATACCTCTGTCTCCAAATTGGTGCTGGACCTTATGGTGCAACCCTATACAATAACAATAGAGAACTTTAAGAAGTCGCTCATACCGGAGGAGAACATCCTTGGCAGAGCTGTTCCAAAGGCAATTCTTGTATATAAGGCAAAGATTACCGCCCAGGCCTCCCTGCACCTTACGGAGGAGTTGGGAAAGGCCCAGAAGGAGGGCAATCAGGAGTTGCAGACTCAGATTATGGAGCAGCTCAATGCACTCATTCAGGTTAGAAACGTCTTCTCAAAGGAATTGAAGAGAATAACATTTTAATGGATAACAGATATGGAGAAAAAATTTAAAAGAACGCTTGTTACCTGTGCCTTGCCATACGCAAACGGCCCTGTACATATAGGACACCTTGCCGGAGTCTATGTTCCGGCAGATATCTACGTAAGATATCTGAGAATGAAGGGAGAGGATGTGCTCTATATATGCGGCTCGGACGAGCACGGCGTTCCAATTACCATAAAGGCAAAAGAGCAGGGATGCTCCCCGCAGGATATTGTGGACAAATACCACAAGATAATAAAGGACTCTTTTACCGGCTTTGGAATTAACTTTGACATCTATGGCAGAACATCATCTGCAATACACCATAAGAATGCCTCGGAGTTCTTCAGAAGGCTCTACGACCAGGGTAAATTCATAACAAAGGAGAGTGAGCAGTACTACGACCCTCAGGAGCAGACCTTCCTTGCAGACAGGTACATAGTGGGCACCTGCCCTAAGTGCGGCGCAGAGGGCGCTTATGGCGACCAGTGCGAGAAGTGCGGCAGCACGCTCTCTCCGGAGGAGCTTATAAACCCAAAGAGCAAGCTTAGCGGCGTGGAGCCTATAAAGAAGAAGACTACCCACTGGTACCTGCCGCTTGACCAGTACGAGAAGTGGCTCTCCGAGTGGATTTTGGATGGACACAAGGAGTGGCGCAGCAATGTTTACGGGCAGTGCAAGAGCTGGATAGATGGCGGACTGCAGCCGCGCGCCGTCAGCCGAGACCTCAACTGGGGCGTGCCTGTGCCTGTTGAGGGCGCAGAGGGCAAGGTGCTCTATGTCTGGTTTGATGCGCCTATTGGCTACATCTCCAACACACAGGAGTTGCTCCCGCAGAGCTGGGAGAAGTGGTGGAAGAGCCCGGATACCAGGCTTGTGCACTTCATAGGCAAGGATAATATTGTCTTCCACTGCATAGTCTTCCCTTCTATGCTCAAAGCGTACGGAGATGGCTATATTCTTCCCGATAATGTTCCTGCCAATGAGTTCCTTAACCTGGAGGGCGGAAAAATCTCCACCTCCAGAAACTGGGCAGTCTGGGCGCACGAGTATCTGGAGCAGTTCCCGGGCAAGGAGGATGTGATGAGGTATGTGCTTACCGCCAATGCTCCGGAGACTAAGGATAATGACTTCAGCTGGAGAGATTTCCAGACCAGGAACAATAGTGAGCTGGTGGCAATATTCGGGAATTTTGTAAATAGGGCTATTGTGCTTACGCACAAATATTTCCAGGGTAAGGTGCCTCAGGCCGGCCAGCTGCAGGAGATAGATAGGGCAGTTATGGCAGAACTTCCTGCAATTAAGGAGTCTCTGGAGAGGAATCTTGAGGGCTACCATTTCCGCGAGGCTCTTAAGGATGCTATGGCTATAGCCAGACTTGGCAACAAGTACATTTCGGATACAGAGCCTTGGAAGATTGCCAAGAGCGATATG
>SFUD01000079.1 GCA_004561775.1 bacterium
AAGACTCTCTCTTGGGTGGTTGTGCTTATTCTGCTGCCATATATTGGTTTGCTCCTCTACCTCTTTTTGGGCAGGAACTTCAGAAAGAAGAAGATTTACAGCAGAAAGGGGGCAGTGGATTACAATGCGCGAGAGAGGGCGAGCAACAGAGAGTTGAGACTCTTTGAAAAGGACCCCAACTGCTTTGGCCCTACCGGTCATAAGTATCGCAGAATGATATACCTTAACCTTAAGGACAGCCACGCAGTAATGGACTCAAATGGCAGTGTGGAGTTCTACTTTAAGGGAGAAGAGGCGTTGGATGCAATGATGGAGGCAATAAGGGCCGCAGAGCATCATATACATCTGCAATCCTACATATTCTTGGATGACAAGACGGGTGAGGCCTTCAAAGACCTTTTGATAGAGAAGGCTCAAGCCGGTGTAGAGGTGCGTATTATTGTAGATGGCTTTGGCTCCCGAAAGGTTAAGAGAGAGTTTTGGCAGGCTATGGAGAGTGCTGGCATAGAGGTGCATATCTTCTCAAAAGTGCGGATGTGGATGCCCTCTGTGCTTATGAACTACCGCAACCACAGAAAACTGCTGGTTGTGGATGGCAAGGTGGGCTTCCTTGGCGGGGTGAATATAGCAGACAGGTATAGAGGAGAGAGCGCTCTTGGCAATTGGCACGACACTCATATGAGAATTGTTGGAGAGAGTGTGCGCTCTCTGCAATCAAGCTTTCTGCTGGACAAGTGGTTTATAACCTCCACCAAGATGCAGCGCAGAAAGTTTTATTTTCCCGATACCGGTATGGTTGCAGATGACCTTCCGGTGGAGAAGAGCCAGATGCTGGCACAGATTGTCTCATCGGGACCGGATAGCGACTGGTCTGCAATAATGCAGTGCATCTTTACTGCAATAGGCTTTGCAAAGCGGAGCATTAAGATTATAACACCCTATTTTGCGCCTAATGAGACGGTTCTTAATGCCATTAAGGTTGCCGCATTGGGAGGGGTGAAGGTTACTATAATGCTTCCTGCCAAGGCGGATTCCAAGCTGATTCACCTCAGCACTATGTCTTATGTGGGGGAGTTGCTGGATGCAGGTGTGGATGTGCGCCTCTTTAAGGCAGGCTTTAACCACTCCAAGGTTATTCTGATAGATGGAGAGATGGCTATTGTGGGTTCTGCTAATATGGACCAGAGAAGTTTTGAGCAGAATTTTGAGATTATGTCTGTGCTCTATGATGCCGCCTGTGCAGCCAGAATAGAGAGGGAGTTTGATTCCCTTTTGCCAAAGTGCGGCATTGTGACAAAGTGGAATTGGGAGAAGCGCCCGCTGACGGACAGGTTCAAGGAGAATATTGTGCGGCTCTGCGCGCCTATTCTGTAGTTGGAAATTAACTTAAATATTTAATACTATGACAAAGAAAAATCTTGCGTTGCCTATTGCAACAATGTTTGCGCTCTTTTTCATCATAGCCTTTGTAACAGGTCTTCAGAACCCCTTTGGCGTTATGATAAAGGAGCAGTTTGTGCTCTCAAACCTTGAGTCTCAGTTGGGAAATTTTGCAAACTTCATTGCCTATGCCTTTATGGGAATTCCGGCAGGTCTGCTGCTGCAGAGGGTGGGTTATAAGATGACTGCAAAGATTGCGGTGCTTGTTGGCCTTGTTGGTGTGCTCATAACATTCCTCTCAAGCAGATTGGGCAATAATCCATCTGTGGTCTTCCCGATTTATCTTATAGGCGCGTTTGTATCGGGATTCTCTATGTGTATGCTCAATACCGTAGTAAATCCTATGCTCAATACTCTGGGATCCGGTGGAAACAAGGGTAACCAGTTGATTCAGTTTGGCGGCGCCTGCAACTCCATTGGCGCTACAATTGCCCCGGTGCTTGGCGGTTATCTTATGGGCAGCAGCGTAGAGCTTACCTCTGCAGCCTTGGCTCTCTATATTGCAATGGCAATCTTTGTGGTGGCATTTGTTGTGCTCTCTACAGTGGATATACCGGAGCCTCAGGTGGAGAAGAGCAGCCTGAGCCTTAAGGAGGGTATTGTTGGCCCGCTCTCTTACAGGCACTTTGTCTTAGGCATTGTTGCCATATTTATATATGTTGGCGTAGAGGTGGGTATTCCAAATATTGCAAATCTTTGGATGACACAGCCTATAGATAATGGCGGTCTTGAACTTGGCAAGGATGTGGCAGGTTCTGTTGTTGGAACATATTGGTTCCTTATGCTTGTGGGCAGATTGATAGGCGCATCGGTTGCTTCTAAGATCTCCAGCAGGGTTATGCTTACCTCTGTTGCCTCTGTGGCAATGATTCTGGTACTTCTTGCAATCTTCCTTCCATCTTCCACCACCGTTCAGATGCCTGTCTTCAAGAGCGACATCTCCTTTGGAATGGATATAGTGCCTGTTAACATTATGCTGCTTGTTCTGGTAGGTCTCTGCACCTCTGTAATGTGGGGTGGCATCTTCAATCTTGCGGTGGAGGGCCTTGGCAAATATACAGAGGCAGCATCGGGAATATTTATGGTTATGGTCTGCGGCGGAGGCGTGCTTCCGGCAGTGCAGGGTGCCATTGCAGATGCAACCTCTTATACAGCAAGTTATTGGCTGATTATTGCAGGATTGGCATATATGCTCTTCTTTGCGCTTGTAGGTTCCAGACCGGCGCATAAGGAGTAGGTTATTTGTAAAGAGATAATGTTAAGATAGATTAAGTTATGACAAAGGATTACGTTGTAGGAGTGGATATTGGCGGACAATCTTCCAAGATTGGTCTTGTTGACAGAATGGGCAATATTGTTGCTCAAGAGGTGATGAGATATGGAGCGGACTCGCCCCGTCAGTATAAGGAGAATGATGCAGAACTCTTTATTGAAGATTTGTGCAAATATATTGGACGGGTTGTTGAGAGTGTTGGCATAGATTCCGTTCAGGGAATAGGTATTGGAGCTCCAAATGCCAATTATTATACTGGTACTATTGAGGATGCTGCCAATCTGCTTTGGGCAAAGGGAAGAGTTGTTTATCTCTCTCAAGGTGTCTCAAAACATTTCAACGACATTAAGGTTACAATTACAAACGATGCCAATGCTGCGGCAGTTGGAGAGATGACCTATGGAGCTGCCAAGGGTATGAAGAACTTCATAGAGATTACACTGGGCACAGGAGTTGGCAGCGGAATTGTTATTAATGGAGAGGTTGTCTATGGTGCCGACGGTCTTGCAGGAGAGCTTGGCCATACTGTGGCAATCAGGAATAACGGACGTCAGTGCAATTGTGGCAAGCGGGGCTGTCTGGAGGCCTATGCCTCTGCAATAGGTGTTGCCAGAACTGCCAGAGAGTGGCTTGAGGCAGATTTGGATAAAAAGATGGGCAACGGCAGGGAGAGCTCTCTGAGACATCTTGCGGATATAACCTCAAAAGATATCTACGATGCTGCAAAAGAGGGAGATCCTATGGCAATTGAGGTCTTTGACTATACTGCAAAACTGCTTGGCTATATGTTTGCAGATTTTATAGCCTTCAGCGCTCCGGAGGCAATAATTCTCTTTGGCGGACTGGTAAAGGCAAAAGAGTTCCTGCTGGATAAAATTCAGAAGTATATGGATGATGAGGTTGTCTCGTTCTGGCGAGGAAAGGTGAAGGTCTTGCCTTCATCGCTGAAGGAGTCGGATGCGGCAATCCTTGGTGCGGCAAGCCTCGCCTGGTAAAATGGAGAGTTGAGAATTGCAAGTGGAGAGAGGAGAATGGAGAGAGGGTGACCATCACACACAAAGGTCATCCTCTTTTTTTTGTGGACCAATGCTCGACTCACACTTGGTTGCCCCGCCGGCCTCAGCTCTTCACTGATGTGCTTGCCACGTTTACTATAATAAAGCAAGTTTGGATGAAGTGAAGATTAGATAAAGAGTTCATCTAGCGTCAGGAAACGCTGGCAGACATCGGCATTTCTGTTCTTCTCGCAGCCGAGCGTCGTGATTAGGACAGTTTGGACGCCCTTCCTGGTTTTGGTCTCATTGATGAACCGGGAGACACGTCGTTCAATCTTTTCACTCTCTTCCTTGGTCATTTCGTACCGGATGCGCGAGTACTTGATTTCAATGATGTCAACGAAGTCATCGCTGCGATCAATGACCAGGTCAATCTGTACCTTCGGGGATGCATCTTTGCTACGGAAGGAATAGTACTCCGTATGTATGGTGTCCAGATGAAGTGCCCGGAGAATCTCCTGAATATGTGCCATGCAAACCCGTTCATAAGACAAGCCATACCAGGTATTCTGCTGCGGAGAGTTCAAGGTATTCTTCCAGAAATAACGGTCAGAACTGGGATTGGCGCAGAATTGGAGATAGAAGAGCGTATAGAAATCCATCAACTGATAGATTTCCCCGTTTTTCTTGAGACCGTTACGGTAACTGCGGATGAAATCACAAGCGACCAGGTCATCTAGCATTTCTGACAGACCGCTTCCGGAGTCGATATGAACCGCTTCTGAGATTTCCGTGCGTGTGAGTCCCGATTTGTTTGCCGACAGAGCTTTGACGATGTCCATATATCGCTCCGGACTTTTGAACACGGAGCGATACAGGCGGCGATATTCATCGCGCATCGGCGCGTCTTCCGAGAAGAAGAGCCGGTCAATATTCTCAGGAAGGCTCTCGTCCATATCCAGGAGGCTCAGGTAATAAGGAACACCCCCCAGCACCATATAAGCCTGAAGGATGGATAGACGGCTCCACCGGGCTTTGCGCGAGGCGAAATACTGTTCTGTCTTTGCTAGATTGAACGGTCGCAGATGAATCTCATGTGTCCTCCTGTTATGGAGACCGCCCTTGTTATTTAGGACATTTTT
>SFUD01000080.1 GCA_004561775.1 bacterium
GTCATCGCGAAGGCCCAAGAGAATGGATTCTCTACATAACAGCCCTGAATACTTTGTGCCTGAATAGTGATGTCTCTCAGGTCGTCTGGAGGGCATCCAATCCTCTCTCTTTGACTTTGGAGTAAATGTGACTCAGGATAGTGCTTTCAAGCTTACTGCCGTCTATGCCGCAATGAGGTTGAGAGCTGAGAATATTGCCTCTTTGCCGCGCTCAGTGAAGAAGATTAGCAATGAGAAAGGCCGCGAAGATGCTATAGAGCATCCTGTATACCGCCTTCTCACCCAGCAACCGAACAGTTATACCAATGACTTTGATTTCTGGTTTGCCATGTCCTCTAACCTAGATGGTTGGGGTAACGCTTACGCAGTCATAGAGCGCAAGAACGGAGTGCCGGTTGCTCTCCACCAGGTACACCCCAGCGAGGTAACGCAGATTATTCTCCAGGAACGGCAGAAATACATCAAGATAAATGTAAGCGACCCGCAGCGCGCCTTCCTTTCCAATACTTATAATGCAGATGATGTGCTGCACTTTAAGCTCTTTACCTTTGATGGCCTTATTGGCATAGACCCTATAACCTACAACGCTATCAGCCTCGGTAAATCTCTATCTATACAGAAGTTTGGGGCAGAATACTACAAGAAGGGAGGCAATATCAAGGCTGTTCTAGAGACAGATGGCTCGCTCGGTGATGATGAGTACAAGAAGTTCACCAGCCACTTCGCTGCAGCTGCCTCCAACTTTGAGACACCGCTGCTTGAATATGGCATAAAATACAAGTCACTTAGCATTAATCCGGTGGCAGCGCAGCTTATACAGAGTGAGGTGCTGAGCATACAAGACGTATCCCGGATATTCAATGTACCTCCGCATCTTCTGGCCGAGCTCTCGCATGCAACCTTCAGCAACATAGAGCACCAGACAATACAGTTCTCGCAATACTCTCTGCGTCCTTCGCTGAAACGCATAGAGCGTGAGATAGAGACCAAGCTCTTCCGTTCAGATGAGCAAGGCTTGTATGAGGTGGAGTTCTCTCTTGCCGGTCTTATGCGTGGAGACACAGCAACAAGAAGCGCATATTACCACAATGCTATCCTAGACGGATATATGACACGTAATGAGGTGCGCGCGCTGGAGGGACTAGGACGTATAGAGGGACTTGACCAGATGCTGGTGCCGCTGAACGAGGGTATTGTCGGTAAAGACGGAAGTATAATTGATGATAAAAATAATTAGATATGGCAGATAAAAAACACAACGGGCTGCGCATGCTCAGCCTGCAGAATAGGAAGATTGATGAAAAGACACGCAGCGTGGAATTCATTGCTTCCGATGAGTCAGTGGACTCATACGGCACAATAATCCCAGTTAAAAACTGGGTTCTTGACCGCTTCAATGGCAATGGCATAATAGGATATCAACACAATCTATATTGGTCCTCAGATCCGGACAATGTTATTGGAAAGGGTACAGCTTGGGTTGAGGACGATAAACTGATGGTGCGCATAGAGTTTGAGCCGAAAGAGATAAACGAACTGGCTGAGAAGATTTACCAGAAGGTTCTCTTCGGTTCCATTAACGGCGTAAGTGTTGGATTTAGCGAGTTGGACGAGGGAGAGGCTAAGGAGATAGACGGACAAGTGGTATATGTCTTTGGCCGTTGCGAACTCCTAGAGATTTCGGTTGTCAATATCCCTGCTAATGCCAATGCTCTCAAACGCTATTATGAGGACCAGCTAAAGCAGCTGCGCAATGCAGATGAGATGCCGGATAATGATGACGACGAGAACAAGCCAGGTACAAAACCGCAGCAGGACCCGGAGCCTGACGATGAAGATGACAAGGACCAGGAGCAAGATAGCTGCAAGCCTAAAGATGACAAGGAGAAGAAATCTCTAGAGGAGATTGAGATAGCAAGAGCATTATTAATATAAACCAATAAATTTTATCAACTATGAGAAAAATCAATGACATCAGACAGGACCTCAATGCTGCAATAGCAGAATATGAGGCAGCTGCTACCGCTGAGGCGCGCGATGCAGCTATGGCAAAGGTAAGAGCTTTTGCAAAGGAGCTCAAGGAGGCTAACGAGGTAGAGAGCGCTCGCCAGATGGCAGCAGAGCAGGCTATGCGCACTGCAGTAGAAAAGGCAGGCCGCAGACTTTCATTTGCAAAGTTCCTCCGCGAGTCTCTTGCAGGTCAGCTGACCGGCTTAGAGGCTGAGGTAGCAGAGGCAGGACGCGAGGAGTATAGAGCACTTGGAATCCAGCCACGTGGCTTCGTTATCCCTTCAGCTTATCTCCGCGCTACAGGACAGAACGCAGGTACAGCAGCAGACGGTGGTAACCTTAAGGTTGAGGGTGCTCTCCGTTACTTTGACGCTCTCCAGGAGAGGCTTGTTCTTACAAAGCTCGGAGCAACAATGCTCACCGGCTTGGTTGGCAATGTGCCTATGGTATCAGACCAGGCAGTTATTGCATCTTGGGTAGCAGAGGGTGTAGCTGGAGATACTAAGAAAACCAGCTTTACCAAACAGGTTATGACTCCGCACCGTAACTCTGTCACTATGGCCGTAACAAAGGAGCTCCTCGCACAGACTAGTGTAGATGTAGAGCAGAAGATTATGAACCTTATCCTCAATGCACACGCTAACCTTCTAGAGAAGGCAGCTATAGCAGGTTCAGGCTCAGGCAACGAGCCTACAGGTATCCTTAAGACTACAGGTATAGGTGATGTTGCTATTGGCACAAACGGTGGCGCAATAACCTGGAAGAAGGTTGTTGAACTGGAGACAGTAGTAAACAGCAAGAACGCAGGCGGACGCGGCAATATGGCTTACCTTACCAACGCTAAGGTTGTTGGCGCTCTCAAGAGCACAGAGAAGGCTACCAACACTGGCCGTTTCATTATCTCCGATATGACACCTAACGTCATTAACGGTTATACCTATGACTGGACCAACGTAGTGCCTGATAACCTTACAAAGGGTACAGCCTCAGAAAAGTGCTCTGCGCTTATCTTCGGTAACTTCAACGACCTCTATATTGGTCAGTGGGGTGGTATTGACATCATCGCAGATCCGTACACCAAAAAGAAGGAGGGCGAGATAGAGTTCACTATCACTGCACTCAATGACGTTAAGGTTGCAAGGCCTGAGAGCTTCGCAGCAATACAGGATATCACTCTTTAACTCTATAATTTTCTCCATGTTTTTTGGCGGCGCTGCCGCGAGGTAGTGCCGCTTTTTTTAAAAAAAAAGATATGATTAAGAAAACACGCGAAATAGTTGAGGCTGACATGCCGGTTAAGTTAGAGGCACTTAAAAGTCACCTGCGTATAGCAGATGATGCCTTTGACACCGACCTGCTGCTTAAGCTGCATACTGCAACGCAGTGGGCAGAGGCGCAAATAGGCAGAACGCTCAACACTTACAACTGCTCATACACTAATCTGGACGCTAAAGCCGAGGAGAGCATCACTATACCGCTTGACAAGAGAGAGCTGCAATCCATAGATGAGGTAAACTGCAAATATGATGTGACAGATGAGGGAATAATCCTTTATCCGGAGGGAGCAGCAAATGTTGAGGTGAGCTATACAATAGGCTGCGCCATAGAACTCGCTTATCCCATAGCAGCTGCAATACTCCTTCGCGCCGCATCACTGTTCGCCAATCCGAATGATAGTGTGCAGTATAAATTGACAGCATCGGAGAACCTATTAAGACCTTACCGCAATTATGGCTTACAGAAACTTTGAGGACATTGTCAATGTTGGTGAGTTCACCGAGCGCATCACCCTGCTGCAGCAAACGCAGACAAGCGGCGCTGCCGGTGATATTCAGCAGTCGTGGACTTTCCATAGTACAAAGTTCGCCAAGGTTGAGGTGCAGAACGCAGATGAGCAGATGAATGAATATAGCCTGGAGTCAAGGCCTACACTTGTAGTAACAACCTACCTTATCCCGGCTAACAACAAATGGCGCATCGTTTACGATGGCAAAGAGTATGATATTAACGCAATAAACAAAATCCGGAACTCCCCATACTGCGAGGTCCGGGCAACAATGGTACGAGATGGCAACAATTAACGTTACAGGAAGCACAGAGGCTCAGCAGCTGCTTAACACCTATCCTATTGAGGCAGTTCGCGAGATACGCCGCGCAATGCTCCGCGCCGGCAGTCAGGGCGTGCGTGACCTTAAAGCCACCGTTCGCCAGCGTACCTTCCGCAAGCGCATACAGCGCAAAATAAAGGAGTACTCCCATGGCAACGGCTCTGTTCTGAGTATGATTGTGGGTTATATGGACTCTAAGGACTCAGATGCACATTTCGCCTATATGAAGGCATACTGGGCCAACTACGGTACTTTGGACCACCGAGACCCAAGTCATAGATTTGCCAACAAGCGTAAATCCAAGACTGCGCAGTGGAGTGGTGGTATCAATCCGCAGCGCTTCTTTGAGGCTGGCGCTAAGGATATCAGCACTAAGGTTGAGGGTGCATACTATGAGGCAATAGCTAACATAAATAGGCAGTACAACAATGATTAACGAGAAAATAAACATAGAGGAAAAGATTGTAGAGCTCATAACACCTATTGTGCCTATTGTGCGCAACGGTGCTCCGGATAGAGAGCTGCCGTATGCAACTTATATAGTGCAGAATACGGTGCTTGCAGATAAAGATGGCATATACGCTATTAAGTACAATATTGACATATACTCTGCCGCTAAAACATTCAAAAAGAGGAATGAGATAGATGATAAGATAACAGAGGTAATACTTGCCTTTGGGCAACAATATATACTCACAGACTATGCCAGAGAGGACA